>NZ_QUDJ01000025.1:0-36581 GCF_003477565.1 Alistipes sp. AF48-12 | reverse complement strand
ACCGCGCTCGCTAAGTACAAACCAATGTCCCTGTATAACTACATGATGTTCTTGCCGGGAGTGGTAAGGGTGGGGGGAGGTTTGTTTGTAAAAAGAAAAGGGTTGCCAATGCCTCAAGAGTTGGCTTTTGATATGTTTTATGCTCCCGTTTCATTATCGCTTAACGGAAAGGGATGCGCTTTGAGTGATTTAACTGACTACACCGTTGATGATATCCTATATATCAACCATATACACAAAACAGAAACAGCAATGATAGGAGAGTATCCGTACCACATAGAAATCATCCTAAAAGAAGGGGTTTCTGCTATTAGATCCGAAATAAAAATGTACCGCACGATCGGTTATGCCGAAAGCGTCGAGTTCTACAGTCCGGTATACGATACGCCCGAAAAGATCGCCGACGAAAAACCCGATATCCGTACTACGCTGTACTGGAACCCTTATCTGCAAATCGGCCCGGACGGCACCGCCCAAATCGAGTTCTACTCAAACGATCATAAAAACCAGCAATACGATATCGCTATCGAGGGAATAACGCCCGACGGAAAAACATGCCGCTACCGAAAAGATATATCCGCCCGGTAAATACGACGGCGGCATTTTCTGTTTCCTACACGAATACGCAAGCGTCGATTCGCTGAAAACCGCGCAGCAGATCGGCTACGGGCATACGCTTTTTACCGGCCACCTGCAGTTCGTCGAGAAAAACGTATCCGTCCGCACAGGCTACTTTCAGAAAGGTTTTTCCGTCGGAAAGGATCGTTCCGGGAGCGCTCCCCGCTCCCGCATCCGGATCGGGATGAGCACGGTAAATCTTGACGGCAAGCGGAGCCGCATCGTCCCTGCGGAGTTCGCTCCATGCGGCCGGATAGGGACTCAGTCCGCGGATCAGGTTAAACACCGTCCGGCGGTCGGACTTCCAGTCGATCCGACAGGTATCTTTGAATATTTTCGGCGCCTCCCGGATTTCGGCAGGCGCTATGCCATCCTGTCCGACAGGTACGATGTCTCCCGCCGCGATCTTCTCGACCGTCTCGACGACCAGATCCGTCCCCGCGACCATCAGTTTGTCATGCAGGGTTCCTGCGCACTCGTCCGGCCCGATCGGGACACGGCTCCGGCACAGGATATCTCCTTTGTCTATCTCGTGGTTCAGCATAAAGGTAGTGACGCCGCTCTCCGTCTCGCCGTTGATAATCGCCCAGTTGATCGGCGCGGCCCCCCGGTACTGCGGCAACAACGACGCATGCAGGTTAAACGTCCCCAGCGCAGGCATCGACCAAATAATTTCAGGCAGCATCCGGAAAGCGATCACGATTCCCAGGTCGGGCCGCAACGCCCGGAACGTCTCGACGAACTGCGGATCTTTCAATTTTTCGGGCTGCAAAACCGGCAACCCGACTTCCACGGCATACCGCTTGACGGCCGACTGCTGCAAATGCAATCCGCGGCCTGCCGGTTTGTCGGGCATCGTCACGACGCCGACGACGTGATAACCCGTTTCCACCAATCTCCGCAACGGGGCCACCGCAAAATCGGGGGTACCCATATAAACGATACGCAGTTTCTTGCTGTCCATATCTCTAAATATCCCGTTAAGCTACGATCTCGATCCGGTTGCCGTCGGGGTCGCAAACGACGCTCTCGAAGTATCCGTCCCCGGTCTGCCTCGGTTCGCCGGCGATCCGATACCCGTCCCGCCGCAACCGTTCGGTCAGGCTGCACACCGCTTCGCGGCTGCCGACGCCGAACGCGACGTGACAAAAGCCGGTATGCTCGCCTTCGTCCGAATCCCGGATATCCGTCCTCCGCATCAGTTCCAACGCGACGACGCCGTCGAAACGGACGAAAAAAGACTCGAATCCCTTGGCCGGATTACGGTATACGGGGCCGCTCTCCCCGTCGAAATAACGCACGTAAAAATCCCGCAGTTCTTCCAGACGGTTCGTCCAAAGCGCTATATGAGCGACTGTGATTCCCATTATACCACAACTGATTATTTGTTATTACTTCTTAAATAATCCGAGCCGGTGCCCCATCACCTGTTCTTTGGTGCGGAGGTATTTTTCGTCGTACGGATTCGGAGCGATCACGATCGGAACATTCTCGACGATCCGCAGGCCGTAGCCTTCCAGCCCGGCGCGTTTCTGCGGATTGTTGGTCATCAGTCGCATGTTCCGGATACCGATCTCGCGCAGAATGCTGGCTCCGACGCCGTAATCGCGCTCGTCGACCCCGAAACCCAGTTTGACATTGGCTTCGGCGGTATCGTACCCTTCTTCCTGCAATTTATAGGCTTTCATTTTATTGAAAAAGCCGATTCCCCGGCCCTCCTGATTCAGATAGACGACCGCGCCTTTTCCTTCCTGCTCGACCATTTTCATCGCTTCGTGCAACTGGGCTCCGCAATCGCAGCGGCACGAACCGAAAATATCGCCCGTCACGCACGAAGAATGCACGCGCACCAGCACCGGTTCGTCCGGCTCCCACTCCCCTTTGATCAAGGCCACATGATCCAGCCCGTTGCTCGTCTGGCGGAACGGGATCAGCTTGAAATGTCCCCATGCCGTCGGCATATCCACCATTTCGCCCCGCTCGACGATCGATTCGGTTTTCAGGCGGTAAGCGATGATATCGGCGATCGAAACGATCTTCAGGCCGAATTGCTGAGCGATTTTCCGCAAATCGCCCAGACGGGCCATCGTACCGTCTTCGTTCATGATCTCGATCAGCGCGCCGCCGGGAGTCAGTCCGGCCATCCGCGTCAGGTCGATCACCGCTTCAGTATGACCCGGACGGCGGAGCACCCCTTTGTTACGCGCCCGGAGCGGGAAAATATGCCCCGGACGGCCCAGATCGGACGCCTTGGTGGCCGGATCGACCAGCGCCCGCACCGTAGCCGCACGGTCGGTCGCAGCCACGCCGGTCGTACAACCGTGTCCGAGCAAATCGACCGACACCGTGAAAGGCGTACCGAGCAGCGACGTATTGTTGGCAACCTGCATCTCCAGATCCAGTTCCCGACAGCGGTCTTCGGTCAACGGAGCGCACAACACGCCGCGGCCGTTGTGAAGCATGAAATTGACGATCTCCGGGGTGATCTTTTCGCCGGCGACGATAAAATCGCCTTCGTTCTCCCGATCCTCGTCATCGACCACGATGACGACTTTGCCCGCGCGGATATCTTCGATCGCTTCGTCCACACTGCTGAGAATCTTTTCGTTGTTTTGTTCTTGTGACATGATATTTCGATTTTGTATTTTTAATTTTCGGTTTTCGTACGGTTACCGGTTCTCCGGCTGCATACGCCGTTTTCGCGGGAATATCCGTTTAAAAAATCCGCGGATCTTCCGGGTATGGGCGAGGTACCATTCGGCGTTGAACAGGTTCGAATCGTTGGTCGCTTTATAGGTCAGGTAGACGGAGATCGGCAACAGGATAAATGTGGCGATCCACATCCCGATAAAAGAGTTCCACGAGCCCTCGCGCGCCATCTTCTCGCCGGTGATCGTAATGATGTAATAGATTACGAAGAAACCGACCGATACGACGACCGGCATCCCCAGCCCTCCCTTACGGATGATCGCTCCCAAAGGCGCTCCGATCAGGAAAAAGATCATGATCGAAACCGGCAGGGCCATTTTTTTATGCCACTCGACCTTAAATTTGTAGAGCTGCGTGAGGGCGTCTTTCGAGGTTACCTCGTCAAACGAGTAGAAACTGCGGGAGTTGCGCGCTTTGTTGAGCGCCTCGTTGTAAATCCGTTGCCGGTCTTTCAGACCCATGCTGTCGATGTGCGCATTCAGGTAAACGGGCCGCCCGTGCAACGGAGCGATCGAATCGGTGCCGAGACCCTGGTCGAAAGGAAAAATGAAGGTGGTGATCAGCGGCTGGTAGGAGGCGCTGGCCGCCGCCGCGCTGACTTTCTCCAGCGAGTCGATCCCGGCCGAAAGTTCTTTCGTATTTTTGGTCTGGCTGTTGTTGAACAGCGACATGTCGGTTCGGGAAAAATCGAAACCCGACATCGGGATCACCATGTTGTAAACGTCGAAATAACGGCGTTCCAGCGTATTATCTTTCATCCACTGGTAGTTGCGCACCTCTTCGTGCATCTCGCCGTTATACAGCGTGGCCAGTAGGAAACGCTTGTCGTCGGACAGCGAAATGTAGCCGGAGTCGGCTACGATCGTCCCCATCTTACCGTTTATATTGGTATTGCGCGTATCGTAGATCAGGATATCGGTCAGCAGCTTCGTCTTCGGGTCCTGGTGGTCGACCCGGATGCTCATGTCGTTGTCGAGATTGAAAAAGAGCCCGTCCTTGAACTCGATGACCTGTTTCTGCTGCCGGATGTCGTAGATCAGCGCCGACATCTTCCGCATCGCCATCGGCACCAGATTGTTGGCGACGAAAAAACTGCCGACGGCGACGAAAAAGACCAGTACGATCAGCGGCCGCATGATCCTCGGCAGCGATACGCCGGCGGATTTCAGCGCGAGCAGTTCGTAATTCTCGCCCATATTGCCCATCGTCATCACGGCGGCGAACAGCGTCGCCAGCGGCAGTACCATCGGTATCAGCGTGATGGCGGCGTACATCATCAGCTCCATAATCACGCCCATGCCGAGCCCCTTGCCGACCAGTTCGTCGATATAGCGCCACATGAACTGCATGATAAAAACGAACAGGACGATGAAGAAGGTGAGCACCATCGGCCCTACGTACGATTTCAATATGAGCTTATGTACCGTTTTCATCCCGCTTCCGCATAAAGTCACGCAAAGGTAATAGTTTTACAATAATAAGCGTAAGGGTCAGTATAAATATTGTAGACGCGCCCGACGGAATATCGCCCTTGTAGCTGACATAAAGCCCGGCGAACGAACCGAGCACGCCGATCGCCGAAGCCCCGGCCATGATCCGTCCGAACGAGCGGGTCAGCTGGTTGGCGATCACCGCGGGCATGGTCAGCAGCGAGATCAGCAGAACGATCCCCACCACGCGGATCGAAATGACGATCGTCACGGCGATCAGCGCCGACATCAGGTAACCGATCAACCGCGTCGGCATATTCTGGCTGCGGGCATACTCCCGGTCGAAAGCCACGTACAAGATCGGCCGGTACCAGACGGCGAAAACGATCACGATCGCCAGGTCGACGATCCCCATCCAGATCAGGTCGGAGGAGGTGACGCTCAGTATATTCCCGAACAGGAAACTCATCAGGTTCGGAGCGTATCCCGGCGTCAGGTATACGAAGATGATCCCGACGGCCATGCCGAGCGACCAGATCAGGCCGATCGCCGAATCCTCGCGGATCCGTTTGCCGGCCGTAAAGGCTTCGATCCCGAACGCCGACAGCACCGCGAAACAGAACGCGCCGGCAATCGGATTCAGCCCGAAATAGTAGGCGATCCCGATCCCGCCGAACGACGAATGGGTGATCCCGCCGCTGAGGAAAACCAGCCGGCGGCACACCACGTACGTACCGACCATGCCGCAGGCCAGACCGCACAACAGGCAGGCGAGCGTCGCATGGGTCAGAAACCTGTATTGAAAAAGTTCGTAAAAGAAATCCATAAACCGTCGATCGAACCGCAAAGCTACGCGTTTTTTTCGGGAATTCTTCCACAATGCGGCATAAGCGGCAAAAATTAGGCGGCGGTTTTGTACCTTTGCGCCGGTATCGAAATACAACGCCATGTCATCCGCTAAAAAAGTAGGTTTTTACACTTTGGGCTGCAAGCTCAATTTCTCCGAGACGTCGACCATCGCCCGCGAATTCGAAGCGGGCGGCTTCGTACGCGCCCGGCAAGGGGAAACCGCCGACGTATATGTCGTCAACAGCTGTTCGGTCACTGAACATGCCGACAAAAAGTGCCGCAACATCGTGCGCCGGATCGTCCGGACGAATCCCGATGCCATCGTCGCGGTCACCGGATGCTACGCCCAGCTACGGCCGCAGGATCTGGCCGCCATCGACGGGGTCGACCTGGTGATCGGCAACAACGACAAAGGCTCGATCTACGAACGGGTATCCGCACTCGGCGCCAAACGCAAAGCATCGGTACACACCTGCGAAGCCGGCGAGCTGACGAACTTTTTCGCCGCGTTCTCGACCGGCGACCGCACCCGCTCGTTCCTGAAAGTACAGGATGGGTGCAATTACCATTGCAGCTACTGCACGATTCCGCTGGCGCGCGGCGCCAGCCGCAACCTCCCTATTGCCGATCTCGCGGCCGAAGCGCAGCGAATCGCCGCGCAGGGTCAACGCGAAATCGTACTGACAGGTATCAACACCGGCGATTTCGGCCGAACGACCGGCGAACCGTTCATCGACCTGCTGCGGGCCCTCGACCGGGTCGAAGGCATCGATCGCTACCGCATTTCGTCGATCGAGCCGAACCTGCTGACCGACGAGGTCATCGCTTTCACAGCGGCTTCGAAACGATTCCAGCCGCATTTTCACATTCCGATCCAGAGCGGAAGCGACCGCATCCTGGCGCTGATGCGCCGCCGGTACAACACGGCGCAGTTCGCCGACCGGATCGCTGCGGTGCGCCGCGCCGTGCCGGACGTATTCCTCGGTATCGACGTGATCGTCGGATTCCCGGGCGAAACGGACGAAGACTTCGCCGACACCTACCGTTTCCTCGAACGTCTCGCCCCGGCATTCCTGCACGTTTTCCCCTACTCCGCGCGTCCCGACACCCCCGCCGCCGGATTCCCGAACCGGGTTCCGCCGCCGGTCGTCGAACGACGGGCCGCCGAGCTCGGCGCGCTGTCGGAACGTTTGCACCGCGCTTTTTACGAAAAGCAGGTCGGAACGCAAGCGCGAGTATTGTGGGAGAGCACGCGTCGCAACGGATATATGTACGGATACACAGGCAACTACGTCAAAGTCCGCACGCCGTTCGACCGTGCGCTAATCAATACGATCACGCCGGTGAAACTGACTGCGACGGACGGTGAAGAGGTAATGGATGCGGCGATTCTCAGCCGGGAATAGCGTAAGTACGCCAAATTGTTTATATTTGTAATCTTGAAGTTACGAAAAGAGTGTAATTTATTGGAGCTGAGCGTAGGTTAATTGCTCATGATAGTAATAGGTTACGATTTAGTTAGTTATCTACTGCATCATCCTTCTGCGCGTTGCGTAACCTTCAAAGAACTCTTCGTATGCAAAAGTAACAATAAAACGGGAGATTTTGAAATGAATCTCCCTAATTTTTTTCTTCTCATACAAGTTTTTCCGTAAAAGCGATTTTATCCGTCGGCACACCATCGTACAAAAGGATTTTGAACGAACGTATGCCGACTGCCGCATAAGCGGAGAAAAGGGCTTTGCATCACGCCTAAACAACAGTTTAGACTGATGATGCAAGGCCCATTTCTTTTGTGCTTATGCCAAAGAGGTGCTTTTACGGGTTTCTGACGATTTTTCTTTTTTGCTGTTCCTTTGAGCCGTAAGCGGAAAGCCGTGTCTGACCGCCCGATCCATGAATGGAACAAGCCGTCACACACGGCAGGCAAACCGGGAAGAATGATTTTATCCGTCAGACCGGACACGCTCGGCCAAACATATAAAATCATACTTCCTTGCCGGTGGTTTGCCCGGTTTCACGCCTCCGGCAGTGTCCCTTTTCCTTTTGGCGTTTTCCCTTTTTCACGGATTTCTCTTTCGAAGTTTTCCTGTCCAATCTGCCTCCACTTCCGTTTACCTCCATTTTCGCATCTTTCAGGGAGCGCATCAGGTTGTCATTTCCGTTCTGGGCGCAAAGGTAATTCCGGGATTGGACGGGAATGCAAGGTCAAGCCTCCTGTTTTCGGAAAAAATCTCCAGCCCTATGGGTAGTATTTTTCCCGAAAAACCTTGCATCCCTAATCCCTACCTTTTCAAGCACCCGAAACGAAAACGACCGATGCGACAGAAAGACGCATAAAAAAAAATGTCGGATAAACGAGAGGCAGATAAGATAGTTTGAAACTCAACTCCCTCAACTCTTGAATCCGCATTAAAAAAACAAAAAATCAAAAACAGCGAAAATATGACGGCAACGGCAAATTTCAGACAAATGGCGCAGTACATAGGGCTTGCGATATGCGGCTTGATTGTGCGCACCGCCTTCGTGGTGTTCGGCATCCTTTGGGGCATCATTAGAGAGATTGTAAACGGAGTGTTCCGAGTGGCGATAGGCGTAATCGTGGCTATCCTTTCCGCAACCGCCTTCTTCGGTTTCATCCTTTGGTTATTCACCCTTTAACCCTTACCGACATGGCAAAGAGAAGCAGCAAAACGGCAGCGCAGCAATGCAGATACTACGAGGTGGACAACATCTTCGTGTACATGGTGGAAACGTACATCAACGGCAACATATCCGTGTTCCGTGAACTCTACCGAGAACTGAACAAGGACGCACGGAGGGACTTTACAGACTTCCTTTTGAGCGAAGTGCAGCCGACCTATTGGAGAGAGATACTGAAACAGACCATCTAAAATGACAGCGATATGAGAACGATAACAAGGACATACGACCTATTCCAATTAGCCGAACTCTCCGCAGCAGCGAGAGATACCGCATACAATGAATGGCTACGCACTTTTGAATACGGTTGGGACAGTGACAACCGCAACACGCTGGAAGCATTTGAAAGTGTGTTCAAAGTCAAAGTGAACGATTGGAGTTACGACACGTGCCGTTATTCCTACCGTTTCACCTCACGTTACAGCGGAAAAGAGGAGGAACTCTGCGGCATACGGCTTCTGAAATACATCGTCAATAACTATTGGCACATCCTATTCAAGCCGAAAACCTATTACCTCAAAGGAAATTTCAATAAGCAACGTAGAAGCCGGATATTCACGGATAACTGTTGCGTACTGACAGGCTATTGCGCAGACGAGGACATCCTGCGACCCATCTACGACTTTCTGAAAGCCCCCGACACCCGAACCACTCTGTACGACCTCATGGACAAGTGCCTTGACAGCTTCTTCAAGTCGTGCCGTGACGATATGGAATACCAGTGCAGCGAAGAGAGTTTTGAGGAGAGTTGCGCAGCCAACGACTACGAGTTTTTGGGAAACGGAAAAATGTATAACTGATAAAAACGACAGCGATATGAAAGGAACAGAACATTTCAAGAGAACGATACAGATGTACTTGGAGCAACGTGCGGCGGAAGATACGCTCTTTGCCAAGAACTACCGCAACCCTGCCAAGAACATAGACGATTGCGTCACCTACATTCTCAACTATGTGCAGCGGAGCGGTTGCAACGGCTTCACGGACGGGGAGATATTCGGGCAAGCAGTCCACTACTATGACGAGAACGAGATAGAGGTGGGCAAGCTAATCCAATGCCAAGTGGCGGTGAACCACGTGGTGGAACTCACGGCAGAGGAAAAGGCGGAAGCACGGCAGAACGCACTCCGCAGATACCAAGAGGAGGAACTCCGCAAGTTGCAGAACCGCAGCAAGCCGAGAACCGCCACCAAAGCGACCGCACAAGAAGTACAACAACCCAACCTATTCAATTTCTGATTATGAAACCGAGAACACCCATACAGCAGGAAGTCGCACGATTGAGCGAGCGACTGCCGAAATTGACCGCCACACAGAGGGCATACGCTTTCCGCCATTGCTTCAAGCATTACGCCATCAAGAGGGCGGACGGCACGAACATCTGCACCGAGTGCGGACATTCGTGGAAAAGTGAACACGACCTTGCGGACACCGTTTGCGGATGCACATGCCCGGATTGCGGCATGGAGTTGGAAGCGTTGCGCACCCGAAAGAGGGTTTTCAACGAGAACGAGTATTTCTGCATCATCACCACCTGCAAGCAGTACCAAGTGATACGCTTCTTCTTCGTCAAATCCCGATACAAGGCAGGGCAGGCAGCCGAGTATTCCATTTATGAAGTGGTGCAAAGGTGGATTTCGCCCAAAGGCACAACCGTCACTGTCGCCCGACTGCGAGGAATGTCCATACTTTACTACGACCTATGGGCGGAATACAGCGACATGGAGGTACGCAAGAACAACAAACTCCGTGCATACGATATAAACCCCGTCTGCACTTATCCCCGACAGCGTTTCATTCCCGAACTGAAACGCAACGGCTTCAATGGCGAATACCACAACATACTGCCTTACGACCTTTTCACGGCTATCCTTTCCGACAGCCGATCCGAAACGCTGTTGAAAGCAGGGCAATATCCCATGTTGCGCCACTATATCCGCAGTTCCTTTGACATAGAGAGGTATTGGGCATCCGTGAAGATATGTATCCGCAACGGCTACACCATTGCTGACGGCTCCATGTGGCGTGACACCATAGACCTCCTGCGGCTTTTCGGCAAGGACACGAACAGCCCGAAGTACGTCTGCCCCTCCGACCTCAAAGCCGAACATGACAGACTTATGCACAAGCGCAACAAGGAGATAGAGCGCAAGAAATTGGAGGAACGCATCCGCCAAGCGAAGAAACACGAGAAGGCATACCGCAAACTCAAAGGCATATTTTTCGGCATAGCCTTCACGGACGGCACTTTGCAGGTGCGTGTGTTGGAGAGCGTTGCGGAGTTTGCAGCGGAAGGGACGGAACTGCACCATTGCGTGTTTTCCAACTCCTATTTCCTTGAAAAGAACTCCCTTATCCTATCCGCAACCATTGACGGCAAGCGCATAGAAACGGTGGAGGTTTCCTTGAAGACATTGGAAGTGGTGCAAAGTCGTGGCTTGCACAATTCCAATACCGAGTACCACGACCGCATTGTAAACCTTGTGAACAGCAACGTGAACCTTATCCGCCAGCGGATGGAAGCGGCATAGTATCAACCTATAATACCCAATAGTATGGAAGTAAGAATTGAAAGCATGGTTTGTCTGTGGGACGATAAAATCCCCACGATGTTCATTGAATTTGTGAACCTCCTCACTCTTGCAACGAGTGAGGGGCAGTTAAGACGGAGTGTAAAGGACTTTGCCGAGAAGCACGAACTTGACAGGTTCTTCCTTTACGGCTTCGGCTCCCACCATTTCTACCTGCACCAACGCTATACAAGCGACCCCGAAATGGTGATGCGCAACAGAGTTTTGTCAGTACATTTTTAACCACTCTAAAATCAACGATTATGGCAACACGAATGACCATCAACGGAATAAGCACCTGCACTGAAGCAGGTACGGAGAAATACGAGCGTTTCCAATTAGGTATCGGCAGACGCAAGCGGACACTTGTGCAGTACGACTACCGCCATCCCACAAACGGAGAGTTGTTCTCTTGTGTCAAACCCACATTGGACGAGTGCCGAGCCGCACGGGACAAGTGGCTCACGGCAAAGGAAGAAAAGGAGGACAGACGATGAACGCAGCCTACCAAACGCTGATAGTGAAGTTCAGCGAGCCTATCAAAGTATTGGACGGTATCTTTGACGATGCCGAAGCGTGGGGAGTTGATACCCTAAAAGGTGGATAGACGACTACGAGAGCTGCAGGTTTACCGCCATTGACAGCCATACGGCAGTCATCACAAGCGAGTACAATATGGAGTGCCTGATGGAATGGCTGAAACGAAACACACCCATTGCCGAGATAACAGAATGTTAAACAAGTTGGCGGTATCCGCACCGCCAACCTAAAACCAAGAAAAGCATGATAGCAAAGACGATTTTACAGCAAATAGGCGGCAGACGCTTTGCCGCCATGACGGGAAGCAAGGACTTTATAGACATGGGCAACGGCTTACGCATGAGCCTTGCGAGGAACAAGACGAGCGCAAACCGCCTTGACATCATCTACGATGCCGGCTTAGACCTTTACAATATGCGTTTCTACCGCAGGACGTTCAGTAAAAAGACATTCGAGTGCAAGACAAAGGATATAGCAACGCACGAGGGCATATACTGCGATATGCTGGAAGAAATGTTCACGATGGTAACGGGACTCTACACCCGTTTTTGAGTGGCGGCGGCGAAAGCGCCCTACTTTCTTTCGGTGAGCATGATGGCGGACAAAGAAAGTAGCAAAGAAACCGCTGTCCCAATCTACGATAGTATTCACAAAAACAAGTTTTAATCATGGAAGAAATCAGACAGAACGGAAAAATCATCCTGTACAGTGATGACGGAACAAGCATAAGGATGATTTTCAAAAACCTCACGGGGAGGAATTTTCAAGGTCAGGAATATGCGGAGTATATCCGGCATATCGCAATCGGGGAGATGGGATTTTTGCCCGGCATCATAGAGCATTGCAGGAACGGTGAAGTAATCGGCAAAGGAAAAATCCCGAATGTATGAAAAGCGGAAAATCCGATGAAGTTGCGGCTTCATCGGATTTTCATTTGTCAGGCATTTGCCATGTTACGGAATGTACAGCAGCGCAAACTCCGCCTTTCTCCGTTTGAGCAGCATGGCGTGCCGTTTACCCTTGTAGTTGCAGAAAGCGATATATTCCCGGTAAATGTTCCTGTCGCCAGCCTCCAGCTTTCGGATCAGTTTGCTTTTGGGTATCTTCCCGCTCCCCAAAAGCCGGTATGGACCGACATTGTAGGCGAGCGTGGCAAGGAGCAGACTGTCACGCCCGAACTGGCGGAACATGGCGCAGAACTTCCGCAAGTCTTTCCGCAGAAGCGCGTCCGCCTGTCGCTTCGTCATGGTGCGTGCCGAATACCTTTCCCCCGGCTGCAACCGGTGTCCATACCCCACATACGGGTGATGTTTTTCCGAGTGCCAGCCTTCAAAATACTTCGTACACCGAACTGCCCACTCGAAAGGCGGCAGGCGGTAGATTGCCGCCTGCCCGTCCGTCCCCTTCTGACGGCTGTCCCGTGCGGACACGGAGCAGACCGCCAGCAGCGAACAGAGGATAGCCATGAATACACGCATCATCTTGGCAGAGGTTTGTAATTGCCTATGGGGATGACGGTCTGAATGTCGTCCTTCACGTTCCGGTTGTTGAAGTCAAATTCCAATTCGTAGGAATTTTTGAAATTGTCCTCCACCACCACGATGAAGTTGTGCGCCTCGTCGCCATCTGCCGTGTAGTACAGCCTGAACTTATCGTTTTCAAGCAGGTAGCGGTCGTTGGGCAGGAAGGTAATGCCGCCCGCCATCTTCAGCGTGCCTTCCCCCTCGAACTGGAAATACCGGATGGTGTAGAGCGTGTTGGCAAATTCGCCCGTCCTTTTCAGCTCACAGCGGATTTCCACCGTCTGCCCCTTCGTGACCTTGTTCGGCACGGGCATGGTTTCCACCGTGAAGGGATAGGATTGCTGGATGTCCATGTCGTCATCGCACGATGCGAGCGTGAGCGACACGGCGGCGAACAGGCAGAGTGCCAACGCCTTGAAGATGGATATTCTCTTGTTCTTGTTGTTCAGTATGTTCATTGTCCTTTGATTTTTAAGTTATTGTTCATTTCTTTTTTTGCTGTCAGTTGCAGATACTCGTTCAAGTCCTTGCAACCGTCATAGAGTGCGGAACGGTCACAGACACGTCCGCCGTAGTGTCCTTTGAGGGCTTCCAGCGTCCTCCGCCCGGCTTCGTCACGGTCGAGGAAGCAGTCGATGCGTCCATACCCGTCTAAGTGTTTCACCGCCTTACCCACGTTGGCGACGGAGTTCAGCACAAGGCTGTCGCCATTGCCGCCTATGCCGAGTGTGTCAGCGGACAAAAAGTCCATGAAGCCCTCGAACACGCTGCATACGTCAGAGGCGGTATCTTCCGGTTTTATCAGTGACACATCTTTCGGTGGTATGCAACCTTTGAATAGTTTGCTCCTGATTTCATAGCCGCCCGCCACGTTCGGGAAACCGATTGTGAAATACCGCTTTCCACGCACGCCATAGTTCAGGCGGCAACAGTGGCGGTATGCAACGGCATAAGGGATGCCCCGTTCCGCCAGATACTCTGTTAATGGTGAGCGGAGCAGTGGGACGGCTTCCACCCCCTCAAAGGCAGGTTCGGACGGTTCCGGCAGGTACAACGGCTTTTCCGATGCGACAAACGGCATACGGGCGGTTTCCGCTATGAATCTTGCCTGCGCCATGAAGTCACCGCTTCGGGCAAACTCCCCGGCAAGCGTGAAGATGTCACCGCCCTTGCCCAAACCGAAGTCGTACCAGAGCTGTTTCGCCACGTTCACACGGAAAGAGGGGGTGCGTTCACTGCGGTACGGCGCACGATACCACAGCTCGTTTCCGCTCCTCCGTACAGGCTCATGTCCCAACCGTGCGAGAAAGTCCGCGAGGGATATTTGCCTCATGGCGTCTATATTGGTCCCTTCCATGCGGCGTGTGTCAGTTGATGACGAACTTGATGCCCAGCCCCCATTGGCAGTGGAACTTCTTCGTGTCGCCACCCCACAGGCAACGCTCCCGGAGGTTGGCGAGCAGGGCGATACGGTCAGCCACGTAAAACTCCACATCGAGCGTCAGCGCACCGCCGTAGATGAAGGCGTCCCGGTCATGCAGCGTGGAGCCGTCATACAGCACCTTTTCGCCCCAATTCACCGATTCATACCCGGCGAGAGCCGAAGCCCCCGCATAGACGAACACGATTTTGCGGGCATCGGAAAGTATCTTGAAATAGTAGCCGCCCTCCGCCGTGAACTGCGCCACAGGTATGGAAGTGTCCTTGTAGGGGCTCTTTTTCAGGAGATACTCACCTCCGAATACCCATTTGTTCCCCTTCTTCGTGTAAGTGGAGAGAGCAGCCCCTAAACTGTACCCGCCGTCGTTGCCGCCGGGTTTGAATCCGTCCGCCAGATTCGCCCTTACCTCGATGCCCTGCATCTTCGGCAGGCATCGCTGGGCGTGCGCCTGCCCCGTGAACAGGGCAAGCGACGCGATGATTATTGCGATGTACTTTCTCATGGTCAGCGCACTTGAAGTTCGTTGATGGTATTGGCGCGCACCAAATCCTCGTTCTCGATCACGAAGGACTGGTGACGACCGCCGTTCTTCTCGTTCAGTTCCACAACGAGGCACTTGCCGTCGGGTATGGTGAACTTCGCCATCGTGAAGACCGTGCGTTCGCTTTTTTTGCCCGGCACGAGCGTGGCGTAGTTCTGCGCGCGAAGCGGCAGGATGATACGCTCCTGCACGGCGGTACGCTTCGCCACCTTCTTGTCCACGATTTTCCACGTGATGTAGTCCACATCGAAAGGCACGTTGCTCTGGTTCCTGATTTCCGTGTGGAAATACAGAAGCCCGTTGTGCGTGTAGATGCCTTTCAGAAGGTACTGGATGCCGAAACGCTTGCAGCCGATATGCTTCACCTCACGCTTGTTCTGCTTGTGGATGGACTTCATGATAAGGCGCACCAGCATGGGACTTTCACTGCCCAGCTCTTTCAGGTAGATTTCCTGCGCGTTGTTCGGACGGTTCACCGCCTCGCCGTCATGGATGAAGTCGCACATCTCCACGTTGAGCAGCAGCGGTTCGGCGGCGTACTTCACGTTGAAGGTGTAGAAACTCCCGTCCTCCGTGATTACGGACATGTTGGTTTCGTTCGGGAAGTTCCTCACGGTTGCCTTCACGCGGATGACGTTCTCCGCACCGTCGGCTTTGCCCGCAATCAGATCGGGCGAGCCTAAATCGACATAGCGCACTTCCGCCGGGAAGATGACATGCACGGTCTTGTCGTAGGTCACTTCCAAGCCGTGCGGGGGGACCATGCGGTCAAAGCCCAGCTTTCTCGTCAGACCGTGATACAGGTCTCCGTCCGCTTCTTTCTGCGGATAGACCTCCTTTGTCAAGGTCAGTTGGTCACTTCTGTTGGGCGTTTCAACGGTTACGTTTTCCTGCGCGTTGGCAGTTGCGATGCCCATAGCGAGGGCAAACATCATGATTACTTTTCTCATTACTTTGGATTTTTAGTGGTAAATAAAAATTTGATTGTTTCCTTAATTCACTTCCTGATAGAGCATGACCCTGTACCCGGCTTTCAGATGCACTTTGACGGTACGCATCTTCTTGGCAATGTACTGGCTCGTGCCTTGTATCAGTCCTTTTCCCAAGTCGGAGGCAAGCTGCGCCCCGGCATTGGTGGAGATGTTGATGCTGCTCCCCAGCGAGCCGCCCATGTTGGCGGCAACCTCCCGGACAGCGTTCATCTCCATCGAGTTGGGTATGAATATGCCGGGCTGCCCATCCGTGTCATAGACCTCCAACTCCACCGGGATAACCGTGCCGTCGTGTTCCAGCGAGGTGATTTCGATGGCAAGCCGTTCACCCTGAATCTTGGCTGCGCCGACCACCACCGCATTACGGGGGATGATCCTATCAGCTACCGCCATCGGCTCCAACAGCCGTAACCTGACCGCCTGCCCGTCCGTCACGCTCTGCGCCCCATAGACACATGCCGGTATGGTGTTCCTGTCCGATACGGTCGTGACACCCACCGCCGTGTTGAAACTGCGGTTGCGTTCCTGCGAGAAGGAAGCGACAAACTCGGCATTACTCATGGGCTGTCCGAGCGAGGACACCACCTGATGCGTCACCTGCCTTACGGGTTTTGCCGTGTTCTTTCCGGCTTTCTGCACGGGGGACGGCTCTGCGGTCTGTCCCGCTGCCGCCCGCGTGCCGTTCTGATTCCCATGTACTTCGCCGCCAGCTCGTAGGATTTTTCCATGAGTGCCACCTGCTCGTCCATCGTGGAGCTTCTCTCTTTTCCGCTTTCCAGTTCGGATTCGAGCGTGGCGATGCGTTCCAGCAGTTCGTCCATCTCCGCATTGTCGTTTTTCGGCTGCTCGTAGAAGTTGCCGAGCGTGGCATTGAGGTCGCGGTAGGCGGCTGCCGAGGACTGGATGGTCTTCGGTGCGGGTTTCTCCGCCTCTTCCGTTCCGCCGGGATTGGCAAGGTCGAAATCGCTGTCCCTATCCGCTGCCGCCGTTTCGCGGTCGAACAGGTCGCCCAACTGCTGCATGGCGCGGCTGCGGTTCTCCTGCCGTTCCTCCATTGCCCCCTGCTCGTAGGCTTTCGCCTTGTCACCGATAATCCGGCGGTTCTCCTTGTCCGCATCGGGCATCTCGATATTGTAGCCGCCTGTTCCCGGCTCCTGCTCCTTGCCGGAGGACGGGGCGAATATCAGCCACATCGCCCCGATGAATACCAGCACCATAGCGGGAAGCACTATCATTTTCTGGCGTTTCAGCGTTGGGCTTCGGTCAGCGGCTTGCGCTCCTTTTTCGGCTTGCCGTTACCGGGAGCCGCCTTGTTCTCGTTTTTTGGTTCATTCTTCGTCTGTTCCATATAAATAAGGTATTACATTGTGATTGTTATCCGGCTTCACGGACAGTTCCACCTGTCCGGCATGGTCTATCTCCATCCGGCTGCCGTCATTCCTGCCGATGTCATACACGGCTTTGCCGAAGGTGTAGAGGGCAAGTGCGGCGAATGCGGCGAGCATTGCCAGCACGATGCGCCTGCGTATCTTCGGCGGCAAGCCGTCCAGATAGCCCTTGAGCCTTGCTATCAGCATTTTCTTTTTATCGTGGAGTTTCCAATAGGTACTCCATAGTGATTTTCCGATTCCTTTCATGCCTGTTACCTTTTGATGGTTTGTAAATCCTTGTTCTCGATGATGGTGAATCCCTCGATGGTGAAACCGTTGGGGTTGTCGTCCGAACGGGACGAGTTCAAGAGGCGGCAGGTGGTCACGAGGCTGCGCTCGGTGACGTTGCTCTGCCGGATGATCTTCTGCGTGGCGTAGGTCACGGCACGGTAGGGATAGCCGTTGAAGTCGCACACCACGCTGTCCACCTTCAGCACTTGGTTGATGTTACCGGCGATGATGCGGTTGTAGTACCCCTTCTCGGCGAAGTCCGAATAGTAGTTGTACACGCTCTTGTCCGCCAGCAGCAACGCACGCTTCACGTTGTGTTCTATCGCGCTCTTTTCGGGCGAGAGCGTGAAGAACAGCTCGTGGAAGCGGCGCACATGCTCCCTCGCTTCCGCCGGACGGTTCTGCGAGAGGTCCTGCGAGAGTGCCAGCATCAGCGACTTGCCGTTGTCCAGCACATAGATCTTCTCACGCTGCCGCTCCGCGAAGCGGTAGGAACTCCACACGCTCCATACCGTTATCACGGCGCACAGCGAGAGGAAGACGATACCGAACAGGCGTATCTGCCGGAACGATGATTCGATGTTTTTAAGTGATTTGAATTCCATTTTACTTTTCCGTTTATAATTGCACATTGATTATTTCAGCAGTTTCCCGGCACGTCCGACCATGTTGCCTGCGGCTGCACCCGCCACGCTGCCCGCCATGCTTCCGGCGCGTCCCGCCATCTGGTTCACGTTGCGCCCGTAGCCGCCCATGCCCCCGGCTTGGATGATCCAGCCCGCCACCGTCGGAATGGTGAAGTAGCCGATGATGCCGATTATCATGAACACGATATACACCCCGTCGCTGGAATCCAGCGAGAAGTTGGGGTCGGTCTGCATGCGCTCGATGTCGCTCTGGAGCATCAACACCTGAATCTTGGCGAGTATGGTGCTGAATATGTCCGACACGGGCAGCCACAGATAGACCTGTATGTAGCGGCATATCCACTGCGTGAGCGTGCTTTGGAAGCCGTCCCACACCGATATGGCGAAGGCTATCGGACCGAGTATCGCCAGCACCACGAGGAAGAATGTGCGGATGGTGTCTATCACGAGGGCGGCGGCTTGGAACATCAGTTCCAGTATCTCGCGGAAGAAGTCGCGGATGCCCTTCTTCATCTTGTACATCCCCCGGTCGATATACATCCCCGCCATCGTCACCATGTCGGAGGGCGACCAGCCCAATTCCTCCAGTTGCTTGTCAAACTCCTCGTTGGACACGAGGTAGGCGGTTTCGGGATTGCGCACCATCGCCTCGTATTCCAGCCTGTCCTTCTGCTCCCGGTACTTGTTCATGTCCAGCGTCTGCGTTTCGAGCAGTTTCGCCGTGCCCTGCACGACGGGCGAGAGGACGCTGTTTATCGTGCCAAGCACCACCGTAGGGAAGAACATGATGCACAGACCGATGGCAAATGGGCGGAGCATCGGGAAGACGTCTATCGGTTCGGCTCTCGCCAACGACTGCCATACCCGGTAGGCGACATAGAAGAGCGCGCCCAGCCCGGCGATGCCTTTCGCCACGCCCGCCATGTCAGCGCACAGCGGCATCATCTGCTCGTAGAGCGAGCGGAGAATCTGGTGAAGGTTGTCGAACTCCATAGGCTACCAGTATCTTTCGTTCATGCTCCCGTACAGCCCCATGATGCGGTCGAGGTCGTTTTTCTTCTTCGCACGCAGGTAGCTCACGCTGATGTTCTTGTTGGTGTAGTAGCTCACGAGGTTGCGGTAACGCTTCATCTTGGAGTGGCAGCGTTCCACCACGTCCATGCGCTCCTTGTCCGTCATGGAGAGCGTGGTGATGTTCACCACGTTCTTCAGCTCCGTCAGCACGTCGTTGGATTCTTCCAGCAGCTTCGTGTACCCAAAGGCGATGGCTCCGAGTTCCTCCACCGTGAAGTTGTCGTCGCGCAGCATCTTCTGGAAGCTGGTCACGTAGATGTCCGTGATGTCGCCTACCATCAGGATGGTCTGCTGCACCTTGCGGGCGTCCTTGACCAGATTGTTCACCGATTTGAGGGGTAGGCTAAGCATCCAACGCCCTGCCGTATTACTACGGTGGGTTTTCGGAAGCTCGCCCCCAAACCGGACGTACACGTCTCCGCGTATCCGGCTTTCTACTAATAATATCAATCTATTCATTGTTACTGAGTTTTTTGTAACACTTACCACATATGGCAATAGTCTTTCGTTTGCGAGCCATCATTTGTTTTTCGCAGGTAGTTTTCCCTTGAAGATTTTTTAATTTTCTCACATGGTGCATCACTAACTTATCGACTGCTCCACATAATTCACATTTTTCCGCTTTCAGCCTATCTATAAGACTTGTGTTTGTAGGATGATATGTGAATTTGGGCAAGTTGTCTAAATCCTTAATGTTCATTGGATTTTTCTTTTTGAACCCAC
This sequence comes from Alistipes sp. AF48-12, assembly GCF_003477565.1. Classification (NCBI taxonomy): domain Bacteria; kingdom Pseudomonadati; phylum Bacteroidota; class Bacteroidia; order Bacteroidales; family Rikenellaceae; genus Alistipes; species Alistipes sp. AF48-12. Next base: position 16,560 of record NZ_QUDJ01000025.1, on the reverse strand, counting down.
CATGATAAAAGGTCAAGTCTTTGGCAGTACCGTTCTTTAAATAGTATCTAACTGAAAAAAGTCCATTCTTGGTGTACTTTTTTCGGATTTGCGACATCGTTGTCCGATATTTCTGCGCAAATGTTTTGTACATACTATATTTCATGATATACCCAAGTTTTGACAGACTACTACAATTATTAGCCAAACAATAGTAATTGTAAATGCCCTTTATTTCCTTGTTGTACCTGTCAAGTATCTCAAAGTCATTGTTGTTTGAAAGTTTGGGACGGGATTTTGCTTTCCAATACTCCTTGCCGTTGTGTATCTTTATTTCTAAAACACGATATTCGAGCAACTTTTTCTTAAACGTATCCTTTCCAAGTGCCAATTGTATCCTCTTATTGAAGACACGTCTTAGTACTCCGTATTTGCTTCTTTTGGTGTCATTGGATTTCCTTACAAAAATCTCATATCCGAGAAATTTTGCAGCGTTTTCAGCATGGGTGATAAGTGTTTTCTCATCAGACAGTGTAAGAGCTAACTTTTCATAGAGGAAGTTCTTTATGTCCTCTTTGATGATGATAGCATCTTGTTTACTGCCAATAATTCCAATTAGAAAATCATCCGCATATCTCACATATTTGAGTTTTCTGTAGTTCATATCCATTTCGTCACCATCAGAATACTGCAAACCTTCTTTTTGATAAGCCTTATATTGTCTTATCAATTCTGACCTTTCACTTTTGTCTTTTACCACTTTCAACTTTTTCAGAATACGGTGTCGTTTGCCTTCAAGTGATACTACCTGTTTAGTTCTTTTCCGTTCTTTCCCCTTATCAAATTTTCCAGTGTATTCCTTCATGAATTTATCCAACTTATCAAGGTATATGTTTGCCAAGATAGGGCTGACAATTCCGCCTTGCGGTGTTCCGCTGTAGGAGTTATGAAAGTTCCAGTCTTCGATATATCCTGCATTCAGAAATTTTCTAATCAAGCGAATAAATCTTTCGTCAGCGATACGTTCTTTCAGAATACCTATCAGTATCTCATGATTGATATTGTCGAAAAATCCCTTAATATCACCTTCTACGAACCATTTCACGCCCGAAAATGTCTTCTGAATATCAGACAAGGCAGTGTGGCAGCTTCTTAGAGGTCGGAAGCCATGTGACGTTTTTTCAAACTGTCTTTCATAGATGGCTTCCAATATCATTCTGACCACTTCCTGCAATAATTTATCATTAAAAGCTGGTACACCTAATGGACGCATTTTCCCATTTTTCTTTGGGATATACATCCGTTTTGAGGGTTGGGGCTGATAACTCTCATCTTTCAACGATGTTATCAGTTGTTCAATTCGGTTCAGGCTCATTTGGTCAATGGTTTTCCCATCTGCACCTGCTGTCATATTGCCCGGTTTCGCATATATGCGTTGGTAGGCAACGTAATACATTTCCTCATTGAAAAAGATACGGTACAAGCGTTCAAACTTGTAATTCAAATTTTCACTGTGTTCCGTTAGACTGTTTAATACATACTCTGGACTTCTCATAATGTCTCTCACATTTTCCGTTATTTGCATTAAAATTATTAGCTGCTTCCCTTCGCCATGTACAGGGCTTTCCCCTGCTCAGACTACTACGGAAGCTCCGTTGCCTTGTCGGATTTTCATAGGTCTGTACCTAATAGCCTTGCGGCGTTCCGATTTAGGCAATCCCCGTTTACGATATAATAACATGGCTATGATAGATTGTCGGATATGACTTCCGCCCGTTACCGCTTACTGCGGTTGTGCCGTAATTTGTTCCTGCCTCTACTACACGACGCTCGCAACAGAGGTATTACGGTATAGCGAGTTAAGTTATCTTTCACTATAAAACATACTGGGTTCACTTGGACTATCATTCAATCAGTTTGGATTTTATCCTCGTATCTATCTGTTTCATCTCACCATTCAGTTGCAATTTGATAACTAATTGACTTATGGCTTTCCAGCGTGCTATACTCCCTGCCGTCCTTTCGTGGGCAGATAAGCTGGTGATGATAGGTAAATATTGGAACACTTACCTAATAGCTTGCCAATGCTACATTTATTATATCGCCTATACGGGCGCACCGTCGTAATACTTCTTGTCGAGTAGGTCGGCTCCCTTACGGGAGCTTTCCCCTCTAAGAACCGTACGTGAGAGTTTCCCCTCATACGGCTCAAGTAACTCAAAGTTTCTGTTGTGAAACCGACTCATATTCTTCGTTTTTAAGAGGTTGAACATTGATCCTGCCGCAGTAGCTATGCACGAGCGTTCGCTCGGTATGGCCGTGTACCACTTTCTCGGACACCCGCCACGGGGTATTCCGGGTAATGGGTTCACCGCAGTAAGGACATTTACGCTGTTGGCGTTTCCAGATACGGACAATCGTGTTTCTACCTTTCGCGGACTGGAGCATCAAACGGGTTTCCCGTTTCTCGAAATACTCCTGCCAATCCGGGTCATAAGGATTTGCATCGCATTTTAGCTTTGCATAGCGGGTAATCTTGGTATCCGTCAGCCACTTGACGGGATGCAGTTCGGTTCTGCCGTCTTTATCGAAAGGTGCGGCAAAGACCCACGACCTGCCCCTGTGTCTGTGGAAATACTTTTCGGCTACCCACCATTTACCCTTTGCCGGATGTCGCCGGAGCGACCATTGCATAAGTTTCTGGTAAATGTGAAAATCCATTTTCTGGAACACTTTGCCCGATACCACGTGTTGGTAATAGTTCGCCCACCCGGTAATCACCGGATTAAGAAGCCTGATTAGCGATTCCTGTGGGATAGAGTGATGAGATGTGATAATCTCGTTGATCTTCCGTTGAAATTTCTTTTGGCTCTCTTTAGACGGCTTAATGAGAAACTTACCTTTGTATTTCCGAATGTTGAAACCGAGAAAATCAAACCCCTCGTCGATGTGGGTTATCTTCGTCTTTTCTTCTGATAGGGTAAGCCCCCTTACTTGAAGAAACTCACGGATTAAGGGTAGCACCCTCTGTTCCAACTCCTCTTTGCTACGCGCGGTAATAATGAAATCATCGGCGTAACGAATGAGGTGTATCTTCGGATAATAGGTAGTTTTATTCGGCCAATGAATCGGGAAATTCTCGGCCAAAAGTTTCTCGATACCATCGAGCGTCATATTCGCAAGTGTCGGCGAAATGATACCGCCCTGCGGAGTACCTTCCTCGGTGGGGAAAAGCTGTTTGTTGAAAATGAAACCGCTTTTCAGCCATTTGCGGAGCATCACTTTATCCATCGGGATATTGTTCAGCAACCAGTTGTGGCTGATGTGGTCGAAGCATCCTTTGATGTCGCCCTCCATAACCACTGCGGGGATGACTCTTTGGACAGGTTGATATAGCATTGGTGTATGGCGTCGCCCGTGCATCTTTCCTTACGGAAACCGTACGAATGGTTATCCGCAGTAGTTTCTGCAACGGGGTCTAATGCCATGAGGTACAGCGCTTGCATTGCCCTGTCTTTCATAGTCGGTATCCCTAACGGGCGCAGTTTTCCGTTACTCTTGCGAATGTTTACCCGCTTCAAAGGCATAGGATTGTAATCCCGCCTTTTCAGCTCTGTGATAGCGTTCGCCTTAGCGACCGGGGTAGACCATAAAACTTTGTCTACTCCCGATGTGTTCTTCCCGTTGTTGGAAGTCACTCGTTTCACAGCTAATGCTTTAGCCGCGAACGAGTGGGTCAGCAGCCATTGCAAAGATTTAACTTTGCCATGGCGACCTTCCTTTTGAGCCTTTACAATACGTGCTTGCAGCTTTCTAACCTCTAAATCGCATTTGTTCCAGTCGATACTTTCCCAACTGCTGATCTGTCGGTCAGTAGGCGCACACGATGTTCTAATCTCGTTCATTTGCTTTCCTCCTTTTAAAAGTTCAACAAGTTTCTTGTAAAAAGTTACCTAACGCGGAAGTCTGCCCGGTTTCCCGTGAGGTGACGTTTAAACCCCTATCCATTCCATTACAGAATGGCGTTCGCTTTCTCCGCAATCCTATACCCGCACCCCGTTCGGCTCACCTTACGGCTTGCTTACCTGCCTAAGACAGGAGAGATACGGGCTTACCACGTTTTACATAAATGACTTTCGAATGACTTAGGCTCTGTCTATACACCGGCAGCGCTTGTGTCCGTGTAACCCCACAAGGTTCGGGGTTATCCGGCTGCTTACCATTTTGGTTCAAGCCTTATAGCATCTTTAGCTTGTTTCATACCTTACGATGCGTCAAAGACAGTTCACTCTCGTTAGCCATATCACTCAGCCTCGCTCCCTAACCTCCTGATGCTGGCGGTAGTTGCTTCCACCTTGCGGCTTCGGCTTCCCTTTCGGCGGGTTACTTTGTCCGGGCGGCTCCGTACAAAACAATTACTCGTAATACACGCGCCCGTAGGCTACTACTGACGGAACAGTAGGTTTAAACTTTGGCTGTCCGTTCTCGACGGTTAGCCGCTTGTTAAACAATCATTTATGCAACTATACGTGTCGCACGCCCTGCTCGTAGATTTTCACCGTTTCCTGAAAGTTGTTCACCATGTTGGCGGCGGTCTTCGAGGTGTGGATGATGTTCTTCGAGGCGTTGATGATGCCCTGCGCCAGATTGCCCGGATCGCTCACGACCCATTGGGCGGAAGCCCTGCCCGCGAAAAGCAGGCACAGGCAGATGGCGAATGTTATTCTTGTTCTCATGTTTCTTTGGATTTTAGCGGTTCTTATTTTTCTGCCGGAGTTTCCGGCTGCTGCTTCACACGCACGTAGTCCCCGTTGGGTGAGAAGGTCAGCACGTCGGAGGCTTCGTTATACGCCACGTCGATGCGGAAGCCGGTGTTCATGAACAGGTTGCCGTTCTCCTCCTGCAAGAGGTAGGTTTCCGGTTTCAGCTTGCGGCGGATGCCGCTCCGTTTGAATACCGTCACCTTGTAGGCTTCGCCCTCCTTGTAGATAAGCACGTCGGGCTTGCCCTCCACGCTTTCCCAGTTCCCGCACAGCAGGTCGCGGCGGTTCTCCGCCACGTCGCAGGATTGCAGCACCATGACCGCCAGTCCGATCAGACACTTGCTGACTTGCAGCATCTTCATTCTTGATATGCTCATACGCTTTTCTTTTTTTCGTTGATAAATCTGTTTTACCGATTATTGATTACTTATTTCTTGTTTCTCCGCCTTTCGGCAAGCTGCCGGATGGCGGCTTCGATGTCTCCGCCCAGCTGCTCCGCCAGACGGTACACCTCCACCTTCTCCGTTTCCTCGGTGGTGTACGCCAGATACTCTTCCGCGCTCACCTCGGTGGCATAGACCGCCGACTGCGTGCCGCCCAAGCCTATCCACACCTCCTTGTAGAGCCGTGAGGGGTTGTTCGCCATGTTGATGGAGAGTATCTGCGACTTCTCCTTCTCCGTCAGTCCGAGCAACGCCTGAATCTGGTCGAACTTGTTCATGTACTTGCGCTGGTCAAGAAGTATCTTGCAGTCGGAGTTGTTGATGATGCTCTCCTTGACGACGGGCGAGGAAATGATGTCGTCCACCTCCTGCGTCACCACGATTGCCTCACCGAAATACTTGCGCACCGTCTTGTACATATAGCGCAGGTAGTCAGCCATATTTGCCGACGAGAGAGCCTTCCAAGCCTCTTCCACGATAAGCTGCTTTCTCACGCCCTTCAACCTGCGCATCTTGTTGATGAAGGCTTCCATGATGATGATGGTCACTACCGGGAACAGTTCGCGGTTGTCCTTGATGGAATCGATCTCGAAGACGATGAACCGCTTGCCCAGCAGGTCGATGTTCTCCGCCGAGTTGAGCAGGAAGTCGTAGCGTCCGCCCCGGTAATACTGCCGCATGGTGGTAAGCATGTTGTCGATGTTGAAGTCCTCCTTCTCCACCTTGATGTCACGCTCCGCCAGTTCCCTGCGGTAGTCGTCGCGCATGTACTCGTAGAAGGTGTTGAACGAGGGGACGATGCTCCTGTCTGCCCTGATGCGCTCGATGTAGGCACTCACGGCACTGCCCAATTCTCCACTTTCGGTTTTCGTCACCTTGTCGTCCTCCGACTTCCAGAGCGTCAGCAGCAGCGTCTTTATGCTGTCCTTCTTTTCCACGTCGAACACGTAGTCGTCGGTATAGAACGGGTTGAAGCTGATGGGCTTCTCCTCCGTGTAGGTAAAATACACGCCGTCCGTGCCGCCCGTCTTGCGCCGTATCATCTCGCATAGCCCCTGATAGGAGTTTCCCGTGTCCACCAATACCACATGCGCGCCCTGCTCGTAGTATTGCCGCACGAGGTGGTTCATGAAGAACGACTTGCCACTGCCCGAAGGACCCAATACGAACTTGTTACGGTTCGTGGTGATGCCCCGCTTCATCGGCAGGTCACTGATGTCGAGGTGCAGCGGCTTTCCCGTGAGCCTGTCCACCATCTTGATGCCGAAGGGCGAGAGCGAGCTGCGATAGTTGGTTTCCTCCGTGAAGAGGCACACAGCCTGTTCGATGAAGGTGTGGAAACTCTCTTCCGCCGGGAAGTCCGCAGCATTGCCGGGCATAGCCGCCCAATAAAGTGTCGGGCAGTCGATGGTGTTGTGGCGCGGCACGCACTCCATGCTTGCCAGCTGGCTGCCCACGTCGTTCTTTATGTGTTTCAGTCCCTCCGCATCGTCGCTCCACGCCATGACGTTGAAGTGCGCCCGCACCGAGGTCAGCCCGTAGGAGTGCGCCTCGTTCAGGTAGCGGTCTATCCACTCGCGGTTGATGCTGTTGCTCCTCGAATAGCGCGAGAGCGACTGCATATTCCTTGCGGACTTCTCGAATTTTTGGAGGTTCTCCTCGCTGTTGTCGATAATCACGTACTGGTTGTAGATGTGGTTGCAGGAGAGCAGCAGCCCCACCGGGGAGGCGAAGGAGAGGCGGCAGTCCGAGCGGTCGGTGGAGAGTTTCTCATACCGGGTGTCGGTAGCCACCGTGCCGGGCAGGTCTTCCGCGTCGGACAGGGTGTGCAGGCACAGGCGGTTGTCACCGATGCGCATCTCCCTTGCCGAGAGGTCGATGTCCTGCAACGTGGCGTCGCCTTCGGGCATGAGTGAGAAGTAACGCTCTATCAGCCCGGCTTTGCCGTCCGTCCCCACGATCTCGTCGGTGGAGAGGCGGCGCAGCCTGACGAAGCCGCTGTCGTTGATGATGCGCTCGAACTGTTCCGCAGCCTCCATGAACTTCGCGGCGGTTTCCTTATTCAGCTCCTTCGGGATAATATGCCCCCGGCACAGCGTGCTGAAATTGCTCTGCATCCGGTTACGCTCCTTTGTCGTCTTGGTCAGGTAGAGGTAGCACGTGTGCTTCAGGTACGGACGCTCGTTGAAGTGACGCTCGAAAGAGCGGCTCAAAAAACTCATGTCGTCCTTGTGAAGTTCCGGCGTGTACTTCTCCTTGATGAACCAGTCCTGCTTGTGGACGACGGAGAAGTCCGGCAGCACCTTGATCGCCTTGCACCAGCAGCCGTGTATCGCCTCGTACTCCGCGCCCGTCACGGTATAAAGCTCCGGCAGCTCCACCTCGAAAGCCACCGTGATGTCGGCGTCTTTGGATATGATGCAGCCTTGCTCCACCGCCATTAGCGGGAATTTGTTTTCCAGTGTTGTCATTTTGGATGTATTCCTCATGTCGTTTCTTCCTTTCGTTTCCGTTTGAATAATCGGGTGATCCGCCGCCGGTTGATAAGGTATCGGGGATGGCTCCTTGTTGCCCCTAATTTCATCAGTCCGTGTTCGCCGTACCGGGCGTTAAGCGCGAAGGTCTGCCATACGAGGACGGAGGACGATGCCACGCCGAAGCCGATACATATCCACTGGTCGATGCCGACCATGTAGAGGATGATGAACAGGACGAAGAGAGCCAGCAGACCTCCGCAGAAGATGAAGAGGTACTGAGCCTTCAAGCCCTTGAACTCTACCGGACGGCCGATACCCTTGTTTATCGGGTATTCAGCCATACATTGTTTATTAAAGGAAGAATGAGCGCAGGATGGTGGCGGCGACAATCAGGAAGATGCACGCCCCGAACCACGAGGCGGCAGTCTTGGAGGTGTCGGGATCGCCGGACGAGAATTTCCCGTACACTTTCACGCCCCCGATAAGCCCGACTACCGCGCCGATGGCGTAGATGAGTTTCGTGCCGGGGTCGAAATACGAACTCACCATAGAGGTGGCTTCGTTGATGCCCGCGATGCCGTTTCCCTGCGCGAAGGCGGAGGCGGTTGCGGCAATAAGAAGTGCCGCAGATAGGATAAGTTTCTGTCTGTTGTTCTTGTTCATAAACTGTTCTTGTTTTGTGCCGTCAAAAGGGTGGATGGTCCTTTATCGGGCGGTTGATACTCGGTTACTTTTCTTTGGTTTAGTGGGCTGCCCGTTTGTTTCTACGGACTTGGGTGTGTCCGTTGCGGACCGGACGTGCCTTGCGCTTCCTCGCCGCATGGGTGTAATTTTACATTTTCATTACCATTTCTTTTTTCGTTATACATAGTCGCGGATGTCGAAGTCCTCAATATTGTCCGGGACGACAAAATCCTTTTTCGGCTTCTTCAGCCGGATTTCGATAAGCCCCTTGATGCGGATGCTCATTTCGGACGAGCCGGTCATCAGCTTCTCGTACAGCTCCGTCCCTTCCATGTCGGTGAAGACCTTTGCCGCCCGCTCCCGTTCCGTCGCTGTCGCTTCCGGTTTTTTGGCGGTTCTGACCGCATCGTCTATCTCGTCGAAACTGCTTCCCGATGCCCTCGGCGCGTCGGGCGTTTCTTCCTCCGGCTCGTCCTCCCCGAACTCCAGTTCCGAAGGCGTGAGGCTCGTGAAGGTTTCGTCGAGTTTATCCTCCGGGACTTGTGCGGGACGGGACACGGTTTCCGTGTTTCCGTCGTCAAAAGTAGCCTCTTCCTCCGTCAGCTCAATGCCTTTTTCCGAAGTGGCGGCTTCTTGCGTCGGTATGGCAGCGGTTGTCCGGGTCGGTGCCATCCTGAAACGGCTCTTGCCGATGATGTCCGGGGTGTCTGCGGGCGGTGTTTCCCTTACTGTTTCGGGCTTTGCCGCAGTGCCGCCCAACGACCGCCACAGTCCGGCTATGCTTCTGAGGAAGCGGACAAGTCTGGTTTCCATGATCCTGTCATAAAGGAGCAGGAACAGAAACCACAGGTTGCAGCCGACCGATACGGTCAGCAGAATATCAGTCATGCTTATTGTTTCACTCATGCACGTTCTCTTTTTTGAGGGTTAAAATACTGCGTCGTAATTCCGGGCGTAAAGGCTCTTTATCGCCTCCTCGCACTGGTTGAAGTGGTGCGTAAGCACATGGTCGATGTAGGCGGACAGCGACAGCCGGTCGTGCCCGATCACACGGGTGATGCGCATGATGCGGTCGTGGTACTCCGGGCGCACATACGCCATCTTTCCCTCGCGTGCCTTCACTTCGGCTTCACGGATGAACAGCCGTTCATAGTCCTTCTCACCGCATTTGCCGCCTAACGGCACGGGGGACAGGATTTCCACACTCGCCTGCACTTGGGCAAGCATACCGCCGCCGTCATGCTGCGGACTTCTGTTTTTCCGGTTCTTTTCCATATTCAAATCAAGTCTTCACGTTGTTTCTTGTACAGTTCGTTTATTTTCTCCTTGTGCTGTTCCAGATGTTGGCGCAGCACGGTGTCCACGTAGCCGCCTACCGAGATTTCACGCCCGGCGATGTCGTTCACGATTTTGAGAATCTTGCTGTGGACGTCACGGCTGATATAGACGCACTGGCGCGTCTTTATCTCGTTGCGGCGGAGGAACAGCCCGGAATAGTCGTCCTCCTGCCGTTTGCGGCGGACGGTGTCCCTCTGCGGTTTTTCCTTTGCCGTGTATTGCACGGGCGGCGGTTCCGTCTCAGGGACGCTTTCTTCTTCGGGAGCAGGCGCGGGCGGCTCCTGCGCGTGGTACAGGGTCCCGTCCTGCCTGCGTCTGCCGATGGAGGCTATCAACAGTTCCTCGTCAATGCCTTCGGTGTTCACTTTCCTGCTGCCCATGATTATTGAGGTCTGATGATACGGCTTATCTCTTCCGAGAACTCACGGATGCCGCTTCCTTTCAGCAGGGACGCATCCATCGGGAAGATAGTCGAGCGGAACACGCTCTTGCGCTCTTCCGAGAGGTCGCGCCGGAACTTCTTGCTGTCGGGCAGGCGGGTGGACAGCACCGGCAGCCCCATCTCGGCGATCACATCCTCATACAGGTCGTAAAGCCCGTTCTTCTCCCTGCCGTCCACCATCGTCCAGAACAGGTACAGCCCTTTTGTTTTCGCCTGTCCCGTCGTCATGAGGTTGTCACGGAACATCACGGCGAATTGCAGGGTGCTTTCCACGACAAAACGGTCGGCACTCATGGGCGCGAAGATGTAGTCCATCTGCGAGAGGGTCTTGACCACGCCGTTGCTTTTCAGGGTTCCCGGCATGTCGAAGAACACGACGTCGGGTTTCACCTCTTCTGCGGCAAGCATCCTTTCGGCGTCATCGAGGGCGTCAAGGGCGTCGCTTGCGATGACCGGATAGGCGTTCTTCCTTATCTTGCGGAAGTGGTCACACGCGAGTGCCTTGAAATAGAGGCTCCCGCCGATAAGTCCCGTTTCACGTTCACGCAACCCGTGTATGCTGTGCTGTGGGGCGTCGCAGTCTATGACGGCGACATTGTGTCCTTTCACGTTGTGGAGGTAGTTGGCGGCAAGTGCCGTGACGGTGGATTTGCCGATACCCCCTTTCTGTGTTGCGAATGCAACGAATGTTTCATTACTCATGGTTCTGTTGGTTTTAATGGTTGATGAATTGTTTTCCTGCTCCGATACGGAATCGGTGACATGTATATCCGCATCCGCGAATCTCCGCCCGTCCGGTTCGTCACGTATCCGCTTCAACGGTGAGGCAGGGATTCGGATAACTGGTGAATGACGACATTGCGTCATGAAGTCATTGAATCCGTGAATCACCGCGTCATTGGAAAGCCGGGTATCCGAAGGTTCGGGTATCCGGTCAGGAAAATAGCCGCCGAAGCGGTTTGCCGGGTATTTGAAAGCCTCATTTTTCATATCTTCAAATTGTTCGTTTCTTGAATCATGCTGCAAATAAACAAGGATATTTTGGAACCTGTACCACTTCCCCGGCAAGTGGCGGCATGTTGCGCCGGTTGGCACTGATTGTCCGGGTCAAGCCTCTGTCCGATACCGCTTTAAGGGCGTAACTTTGCACCCGAACGGCAGGGTTCGCCGCAGGTGGTGCAGCCCGGAGTTTGAAAGGCATTCCCCCAATCCGTCCCCGACGGATTTTTATGTTCGCCTGAACATAGCAAGATGTCTTTTCAGCCGCTCAAAACGTTTTGAGCAGCCACGAAAAGCACTTGCCCTTGCAGGGGGCGGGCTTCCTCTCCGAAGTCGGGAAGCCTTTCAAACCTGCGGTGTCTGTGCCAAGAAGCGGCGGCTTATGCCGTCCATCCGCTAAATCCAAAGTTTATATGAAAGAGAAAAGAAACAAGACCGGGAGAAATCCCAAACTTGACCCGGCGGTGTTCCGTTACACCGTCCGTTTCAACGAGGAGGAACACAACCGTTTCCTCGCCATGTTCGAGAAGTCGGGCGTTTACGCCAAGTCGGTTTTCATCAAGGCGCACTTCTTCGGGCAACCGTTCAGGGTGCTGAAAGTGGACAGGACGCTGGTGGATTACTACACCAGACTGTCCGATTTCCATGCGCAGTTCCGCGCGGTAGGCACGAACTACAACCAAGTCGTGAAGGAACTCAGGCTGCATTTTTCCGAGAAAAAGGCGATGGCGTTGCTCTACAAGCTGGAGCAACAGACCGTCGAACTCGTGAAACTGAGCCGTCAGATTGTGGAACTTTCAAGGGAAATGGAGGCGAAATGGTCGCAAAAATCAGTGTAGGAAAGTCGTTGTACGGCGCGCTTGCCTACAACGGGGAAAAGATCAACGGGGCGAAAGGGCGGCTGCTCACCACCAACCGCATCTACAATGACGGCACGGGGACGGTGGACATACGCAAGGCGATGGAAGGTTTTCTCGCCTGTATGCCGGAGCATACGAGGGTGGAGAAACCGGTACTCCATATCTCGCTCAACCCGCATCCCGACGACGTGCTGACAGATACGGAATTGCAGGACATCGCACGCGAGTATCTGGAGAAACTCGGCTACGGGAACCAGCCGTACCTTGTTGTCAAGCACGAGGACATAGACCGTCACCACCTGCACATCGTGACAATCAATGTGGACGAGAAAGGCAGGCGGCTCAATCAGGATTTCCTCTTCCGCCGCAGCGACCGCATCCGCAGGGAACTGGAACGGAAGTACGGGCTGCACCCGGCGGAGCGTAAGAACCTACGGCTGGAAAATCCGCTGCGCAAGGTGGACGCTTCGGCGGGCGACGTGAAGAGGCAGGTCGGAAATACCGTCAAGGCTCTGAGTGGACAGTACCGTTTCCGGACGATGGGCGAATATCGCGCCCTCCTATCCTTATATAATATGACGGTGGAGGAAGCGCGGGGAAACGTGCGCGGGCGTGAGTATCACGGGCTGGTCTATTCCGTCACCGATGATGCCGGGAACAAGACTGGCAACCCGTTCAAGTCCTCGCTTTTCGGGAAGTCCGCAGGCTATGAAGCCGTGCAGAAGAAGTTTGCCCGTTCCAAACAGGAGATTAAGGACCGGAAACTCGCCGACATGACGAAACGCACCGTGCTTTCCGTGCTTGAAGGCACGTATGACAAGGAGAAGTTCGTTTCGCGGCTCAAGGAAAAGGGCATCGACACCGTACTGCGCTACACGGAGGAAGGGCGCATCTACGGAGCCACGTTCATAGACCACCGAACGGGCTGCGTGCTGAACGGCTCGCGCATGGGCAAGGAACTTTCCGCCAACGCCTTGCAGGAACACTTTACGCTGCCTTATGCCGGACAGCCGCCGATTCCGCTGTCCGTTCCGGTGGAAACAGAAGAGGATATGCGCGGACAGACCGCATCCGACCACGAGAACACGGCGGGCGGTGTCGGTCTGCTCACTCCCGAAGGTCCGGCTGTGGATGCCGAGGAGGAAGCCTTTATCCGGGCGATGCAGCGCAAGAGGAAAAAGAAGAGGCGCAAGGGCTTGGGAATGTAACCGTAAGTATCAACATCAAAATTTTTCAATCTATGTCACAACAAGAAGACGATTTGAGGGCATTGGCGAAAATCATGGATTTTCTGCGTGCCGTGAGTATTATTTTAGTGGTCATGAACGTGTACTGGTTCTGCTATGAAGCCATACGGCTCTGGGGCGTGGACATCGGCGTAGTGGACAGAATCCTGATGAACTTCAACCGCACGGCGGGGCTGTTCCATTCCATCCTCTACACGAAACTGTTCGCCGTCCTCCTGCTTGCCCTGTCCTGTCTGGGGACGAAGGGCGTCAAGGGAGAGAAAATCACTTGGGGAAGGATCTGGACGGCACTTGCCGCAGGGTTCGTGTTGTTCTTCCTCAACTGGTGGATACTGGCATTGCCGCTGCCGGTTGAAGCGGTGACGGGACTTTACGCGCTGACCGTAGGCACGGGCTATGTCTGCCTGCTGATGGGCGGTCTGTGGATGAGCCGCCTGTTGAAACACAACCTTATGGATGACGTGTTCAACAACGAGAACGAGAGCTTCATGCAGGAAACACGGCTCATCGAAAGCGAGTATTCGGTCAATCTGCCCACCCGCTTTTATTATAGGAAACGTTGGAACAACGGCTGGATCAACGTGGTGAACCCATTCCGCGCCTCCATCGTGCTGGGTACGCCGGGCAGCGGAAAGTCATACGCGGTGGTAAACAGTTTCATCAAGCAGCAGATTGAGAAGGGCTTCTCGATGTATGTCTATGATTTCAAATTCAGTGACTTGTCCACGATAGCCTATAATCATCTGCTCAACCACCCGGAGGGATACAAGGTGAAGCCGAAGTTCTACGTGATAAACTTCGACGACCCGCGACGCAGCCACCGTTGCAATCCCATTCACCCAGATTTCATGGAGGACATTACGGACGCTTACGAGAGCGCGTACACCATCATGCTCAATTTAAACAAGAGTTGGGTGCAGAAGCAGGGCGACTTCTTTGTGGAATCGCCCATCATCCTTTTCGCGGCTATCATCTGGTATCTTAAAATTTTTCAGAACGGCAAGTATTGCACGTTCCCCCATGCCATCGAGTTCCTGAACCGCCGTTACGAGGATATTTTCCCGATTCTGACCTCTTATCCCGAACTGGAGAACTATCTCTCGCCATTCATGGACGCGTGGCTCGGAGGGGCTGCGGAGCAGTTAATGGGGCAGATTGCTTCGGCGAAAATTCCGCTGTCACGCATGATTTCCCCGCAGCTCTATTGGGTAATGTCGGACAGCGAGTTCACGCTGGACATCAACAATCCCGAAGAACCGAAAATTCTCTGCGTGGGCAACAATCCCGACCGACAGAACATATACGGGGCGGCTCTCGGTCTGTATAATTCCCGTATCGTTAAACTTATCAACAAGAAAGGGATGCTGAAGTCGTCGGTCATCATAGACGAGCTGCCGACGATATACTTCAAGGGGCTGGACAACCTTATCGCCACCGCGCGAAGCAACAAGGTTGCCGTGTGTCTGGGTTTTCAGGATTTCAGCCAGTTGGTGCGTGACTATGGGGACCGCGAGGCGAAAGTGGTGATGAACACGGTCGGCAATATCTTCTCCGGGCAGGTGGTGGGCGAAACAGCCAAGACGCTCTCGGAGCGGTTCGGAAAGGTGCTTCAAAAGCGGCAGTCCATCTCCATCAACCGGCAGGATGTTTCCACCTCCATCAACACGCAGATGGACGCGCTTATCCCGCCGAGCAAAATTTCCGGCTTGACGCAGGGGATGTTCGTCGGTTCGGTGTCCGACAACTTCAACGAGCGTATCAAGCAGAAGATTTTCCACTGTGAGATTGTCGTGGATGCCGAGAAAATGAAGCGCGAGGAGAAAGCCTACAAGCCGATACCCGTCATTACCGACTTCGCGGACGCGAACGGCAACGACTGCATGAAGGAAATGGTGAAGGCGAATTACAGGCGCATCAAGGAGGAGGTGAAACAGATTGTCGCCGACGAGTTGGAGCGCATCGCTGGTGACGAGAATCTGAAACATCTGTTGCAACAGAAATAATATATAACAACAAGATGTATCAGACTCCCGTTTTGAGAATTACTCCTGCTACAGCTATCTGTGACAGGAGTAATTTGTAATTCTTTATATTGAGCATTATGACTATATTAAGTTCAACTAACCATTGCGGCCGTGTTATTTGAAACTTCATTCATTACCTCATTTAATGATTGGGATTTAGATAAAGTGGCTCTTTCTATTTTGAGCTTATCAAGCAAATATTTCAGCCTACGTTCCACCTCATTTGTTATTTCACTCCATTTTTTTACATAGAGGCTATAATTACTGTCATTTTGGACTAAACCAGTAAGCTTATTTATGACCCTTCGACCTACAATATCATCATAGTCTTGTCCTATCAAAATGAAAGTCCAGAACTCATTAGCATCATTAAAACAATCTTGTTTTAGAATAACATCCATATATTGTTCTAATTGATTTAACTGTTCTGATTTTAATTGTTTTATAGTTGTCGGATTTTTGATTTCCACAACTATATTATGAGGTCTCCCATCCCTAAAATCAGTACCAGTAAGAAATAAATCCATTTCTTTGTATTTATTAGGGTGAGCAATATATTTTTTCTCGCTAACTCCACGCAGAATATAAATGTATTTTCTTAAAGCCTCTTCAAATTTGACCTCTTCCGCACATACCATTCTATATTCTTCGCCAAAAATCCAATAGTGTTTTTCTATGAACGACTGCAAATCACGAACTTCATTGGCTTGTAAAGTATGATTAAAAACAATCTTTTTTAGATTCTCCAGTGTCAGCAATCTGTCTGAAATAAGCTTAATCGTGGAAACGACTTGTTTTAACCTCGTTATTTCTAATATTTTTGCAAATTCTTTCCTATCGTTCGAGTCTAATTCAACAACTGCATCTAAAATCTTAAACAGACTATCGCGCTCACCGCTATCCATCACCAAATTTAGAAGTTCTAAGAAAACTCTTTTTTGTTCTTTGTTCAACTTCATGAAAACAGCAGGTTCTACTTCGTATAGTTCCTTTACGAAGTTTTCCAAACCTTCTCTACGCACTATATCCCAATCTTCAGTACCAAATTTAGGGAAAACATCTTCATTCTTATATTTGGTTACCATAACTTCTGCTTGCTCCTTTAGGAATGGGCGTCTTTTCTTTTTGAGAAACTCATTGAGTTGCGTAATTAGTTCCTTAAATAATTTTCTATCAGCAGAATTATCAAACAATTTAGGTTGAATAGCATTATCGTCTAATTCGTTATCACAATTGATTTCATTGAAGAAATCATCAATCACAATTACAGAATGCCAAAAATTATCTCCTTTTTTATTTAATAA
>NZ_QUDJ01000024.1:0-39348 GCF_003477565.1 Alistipes sp. AF48-12 | reverse complement strand
CGTGTGGGGTCGGCGTTCTTCGGTATGATGAAACGCTCGATATGTGCGGTCGTTCCGCTGTCGCTGCCGTGCGCCTTTTCCATGTGTAAAACTACGAAACCCATATATTTTTCCTTTCTTCCTTGACTTGTGAAACAATGATTTTTCGTATCTTCGGGGCGGCAAATGCCGTCCCCGATGGGGTGTGCAGAGGGGCTTACCCCTTGCCTTATTGGGGAATTTTCAGCGATACGTAGTATTGCGGCTCGGAAAATTCCCTAATAAGCTACGGTATTTTCTCCGTAAATACCCTGCGGCGTGCCGTCTGCCTGCCCGTCTGCCTTTCGGCTATGGCTGTCCCTGCCGCCTGCTTGCCCGTAACCCCACCTTATTTTTTTCCTTTCGGTCGGTGGGTGGCGGGGCGGTCGTTTCCGTTTTCAAAGGCTCTTTTGCACGGGGCGGTCGGATACAAGGTTTTCCCGATAAATACGCTCGCAGCGAAGCGAGAGGAAGATTTATTGGGAAACGGCGCAGCCGCCTGACCTTTTAGCCGACGTAAAGCCCCGTGCTTGCTTTGCCTTTGTAAACGAAAACGATTGCTCCGCTTTCCTCTGAAAAGAGAAATAGACCCTGCAATATATATCACCATAGTGATAGGTTTGCATGTTTGCATGCTGGTATGCTGGTACGTTTGCATGTTGGTATGTTGGTATATCATCATGCTTTCCAACGGCTGTTGGGCTTGCCGTCCGAAACAACCGACACGAATACCGTCGTTTTCTCTTTTCGCCCGTGTATAATCCTCTCTAATAATGCCCTGCGGACTTTCGCCGCCCCGAACGATTCGACACGGAAAGCGAGGGCGGCTATCGTTTCGAGGTTGTAAACCTCCGCGCTGTATTTGTCCGATAGGCGGATAATGTGCTTTATGTCATATATAGATAAAACTCCGCTTTTGCAGAGTGCCTTTATCCCTGCCCTAACCGTCGGGGCGATAACCCCGAACAGTTCGCAGATTTCCCGCTCGGTCATGGCGGTTGCGCCTATATCGCTCGGCAGGGAGATATTGCCCTGCCCGTCCATCGTGATAATGTTCCTTTCTTCTTTCATCGGTATTCTGTTCTTAATTAGATGGCTCGGCAGATATTCTTCTCCATATCTTCCAACTTGTGCGACAAGGTTTCCATGTCTTGGCTTATCTTCTGGGCGGTGATTTTGGCGTAAATTTGGGTGGTCTTTATGTTCGTGTGCCCCAAAAGGCGGCTCACCGTTTCGATGGGTACGCCGTGCGACAGAAGTACGGTCGTGGCGTTCGTGTGGCGTGCGACATGGTAGGTCAAGCGTACCTTGAAGCCGCATTGTCTGCCTATATCTTTGAGTATCTTGTTACAACTGCCGTTGTTCGGAACGGGGAAAACATGACCGTCCCTTGCCAGCCCCTTGTACTTCTCGATGATACGCTTGGGAACGTCCAAAAGGCGGATGTTCGATTCGGTGTTGGTCTTCTTTCTTCGGGTGATTATCCACAGGTTGCCGTCGAAGAATGTTTGCAGGCGGTCGGCGGTGAGGTTCTTCACGTCCGAATACGCCAAACCCGTGAAAACAGAAAAGACGAACAAGTCCCGTACAAGCTCGTGGGTGGCGTTCTTCATCGGTGCGTTCATGAGCGTCTGTATCTCCGTTTGGGTGAGGTAGCCCCTGTCCACGCTTTCGGGAGAGTTGATATATCCCGCAAAGGGATTAAAGGGCAAACGCCCGTCGTTCCTCGCTATGGAAACGATGTGTTTCAACACAATCATGTAGCCCCACACGGTATTGGTGCGGCATTTCTTCTCCGTGCGCAGAAAATACTCGAAGTCGTTGATGAACGTGAGGTTGAGTTCCTTTAATGGAATATCCTCACGCTTGTAGGTATGGGGCAGGAACTCCCGAATATGGTTGCAGACCGTCCGATAACGGGTAAATGTACCCTGCGCCCTGCTGTGCCCGACTTTCTTCTCGAACTCGGCGTTGTGCTGCTCGAACAGCTTCAGCAAAGTTTCCTGCTTGACGCCGATACCGAGATAGGCGTCTTTGAGTTTGGCGGCGGTAACATAACCGTCCGTCTGCATTAACTCTTGATAGCGGCGGTTTACTTCCACACGGATTTTATCTACCGCAAGGTTGATTCTCTGCGCTTCGACGCTCTTGCCCGAAGCACGGTTGTTCTTCACGTCCCACAGCCGTGGGGGAACGTCCATCTTGCAACTGAACTGTTTAATCTCGCCGTCCACCGTGATACGGCACATTAAAGGCAGGTTGCCGTTCGGCTTCTCGCTGCCTTTCTTCACGTAAAATAATACCTTGAATGTACTACGCATAACTCACTCCTTTTTTTGGTTACAAAATTAGTTATTAGTGAGTTACCGACTGCTATGCAAAATTACGCAAATCGCAGAAACAGAACCATTTAGCAAGAAATTCACACCCGTTACGGGGGTAATGAGGTGGTAACTGAACTTCTGCGCTGTTTGGCTTCGAGGTGGTATTTCGTTGGCTCTGTCCCATAGAAAAACAAAGCGTAACGAACGCTGTATCAGCTAATTCGCTACGTTTTACCCAAATTTACTTTTTCGCTATGTGTTTATTTTAATGTTTCGAGCAACAACTCGGCTGCCTCTATTTTTTGATTTTGCATGAAACTACCGAAATATCTTTCAGTAGTCGCTAAAGAAGAATGTCCTAATCCTTTGGATATATAAGATACAGGAACTCCTTCACGCATCAGCAAGGTTGCCCACGAATGGCGCGCAACATAGGTTGTTAGTTTTATATTTAAATTCAGCTTCTTGCCAATATTCACCATGTGTCTATTAATGACATGAATAAAAAGATTACCTAAATCATAATTTTGTTCTGTATCAGCATCTTTCTTATAAATATCGAATACATATTCTGTAGGTGACTTATCTGAATTTCCCCAACGATTTATAATTGCAGCGATAGGTTTTGTGATATAAATTTCTATTTGTTCGGCTTCCTTTTTCGTTCGCATGGTCTTTTGACGGTTTACATAAAGAAAATCCCCTTGTATATCACAATATTTCAGTTTAAATATATCTTTCATATTCAATCCATTACAATAAAAACTAAAAAGCCAGAAATCTTTTGCTTTTGCTTCGTTTTCCGATGTCGGTTCATAATCAATAATTGCTCGTAAACTTTTAATATCAAGTGCTTTTTTTATATTGCGGGATGTCGGTATTTCATATTTCTTTTTTCGTTCCAAACCAAACGGGTACATATCCGCTGGTATGATCTTATTTACAATAGCCTCATTAACAATGGCTCTTAAGGTCCTCAAATGAATTCCGATTGTTGTAAGCGACTTATTAGAATGTAGCATATATCTTTCATAACCCCTTAAAAATTCAACTGTTATATCATTAAAACAAAGCTTAGCTTTATATTTCATCAAAGAATGCATAGTGGTTGTATAAGAACGTGCTGTTCCGATACGCTACTCTTCATGCAACATAGAAATACGAGTGCGAAATGCGTCATATACATTCTGGCGATCTTTGACCGCTTTGGCTTTATTGCCTAAGTACAATAGCTCAAATCGCTCGAATGAAAAATCCTTTTGCAATGTGCTGATAATATCGTTCGCTTTACATAAGATTTCACTGATTATGTTTTTAGATTCTCGTAAATTATTATCTTTTAAATGAGAAGCATTTATCTTTTTCCATTCGGCTTCAGTACACTGAACAGGAGTCGTATAACGCTTCTTTTTGCCTGAATAATAAATTTCAAGCTTTGTCGCAAATTTGCCACTCTTTTTTAAACGTACCCTCGTATCAAGGCGCACGACAGCAGTAGCAATATTATTATTGAAGCTTCCCATAATAATGCTCTTTAGCTGTTAAACAAAAAAATGTGATAAAAGAAAAGTGGGTAGAAAAGAAAATAGTGAGGAGTATACTTATGTTATTTAAACGAATAATATTTCTTTTTATTATACATGTATTACAGGCAATTACCCCATTCAAACGATCTTCAAAAAAAGCACCAAAAAAAGCACCAAATGCCTACAAAATTCGAGATAATTTTATGATAATTTGAATGAGGTGCCTCTTTCTTTTTAATATATAAACAACTGATATAGTTGATATTAACTATAAAAGTCAATATTATGTAAAAATGAGTTTGCCAGACTGAAAATCCTTGTGTCCCTCGTTCGATTCGTGGTGGCACCACTTGAAAATCAGACAGTTGCAATGAAAATTTGTGACTGTCTTTTTTTGTGTACCAAAAAAATGTACCAAATTCCTAATCTCTAACGAATCAATCAAACTTAACATACAAATATACTAATTGTTTGTTTTTCAAACAAATATATTTTTCAAGTCGGTCTTTCGACCTGTGCAGAATGATGTTATTGGAATACACCCAAAATACGGTACGGTTGGGCGTATCGAAGTCCAAACGTATCGGATAATTATCCAATGCGGTTCGGTACTTTTCAAAAATGATTTGCGGATTATCACTGCGTAATACACGATCGGTTCATACATCGTCAGGTTCGCCTCATATTCGATACTTCGTAGAATTCGGCTGTTAATTCTCAATAAACCGCTTAAATTCGACTGAGTTATATTTCAATCCTTTACATAAAAAGATGCGATAATTATATTCGCTTTCTTTACTTGCATACTTGTTTTCGACAATACCGATTTCTTCAACATATTTAAAATATTCGCCCCAGTGTTGTTCGAGCCAGTTTGACTCGCCGATTGCAATGATGACCGCTCCTTTGTCAAATTCAGGCATCCACTCAAATGAACTGTGAAGTGAAAAAGCCTGGGGCAACCCGTATTTTTTCCCGAGTAAGTTCATCGCTCCCGCCATTGAATAATGCCGCCCCAAAATAAAACATTTCTCTTGTTCTTCGGAAGACAATTCTATATACGTTTTGTTCACGACATTTAATATCCGGGTCCATATTTCGGTTGAATAATAATTATCAAAAGCAAGGGGTATTTTACCGTCTTTGTTTGGTTTTTTATGGTATAGTTCGATAAATCTCTGGAGCTTGATAATAGGGATTCCTTGAGGCAAGAGGTAAACGCCTGTTAATCCGAGTACGGTGAGGTATGCGTAGATTATCCATTTTCTTTTCTGCAATAATCGCTCGAAAAAAACCGTGCCTAACGGAATCGCTCCGATTACGACAGGGAAAAAATAATACCATTTTCCTTTTGCGCAAAACAAGAAAACAAACGAACAGCATAACGCAAAGGAAATTAATTTGTATCGTTTGAATTTGGAAATAAACGGAATCGCGAACAGTCCGGGAAGCCAGAATATCATTGTGAAGGGATTTGAAAAAAGAAAAAGCTTCTTTAATTCCCCGCCCATTGAAAGTCGGTTTAGCTGACTGTCGTATAATTGGGAAAAATGAGTGATCGCCGGAAACAGATTTTTTATTTGCCAGCAGAGGTTCGGTGTGATTAACACAAGGAATATTAGCAATCCGATCCATAAACTCTTTTTCAGAAAAATATCTCTCCGAAAGATTAACGACGAAGTAAGCATCCCTGCGAACAGAAAAACAATGCTGTATTTTGTCAAAAATCCCAATGCTCCGAATATGCAAAACCAAATTAGGTATCTGGCATTTTGACTTTGGCAATAACTCGCTGAACAGTAAATGCAAATAATCCAAAATAACTGATCGAATGCGGTGGGCAAAAAAAGAAACCGGGTTCCTGCTATTCCGGGAGATAACAGGATGCATAACAAGGTGGCCAATACGGCTAACCATTTGCCTCCCAGTTTGATTGTCGTCAAACCGCAGAACAGAACCGCCATTGCGGAAGCCGCAAGGTTGAATAGATGATTGATAAATACGGAATCGGTGTTAAACAGATTTTGTATCCAGGCAAACGCGGCGATCATCGGGGGAAAATCCGAATAGCCCCAGGCGGGGTGTCTTCCCGCTTCGATGTGTAGAAATTCGTCGCTGAAAAATCCGGAATTGGACAAAGCTGTCAATTGAAGAACGAGCCCGATCGCTATGAAAACGGCTATTACGGTATATTCAGGTGGATACTTTCTAAAAAACATAATCGTACTCCTCATTTTTATTTTTTGTCTTTTGCCGTGTCGAAATCATATTCCGCTTTGCGAGAAAACTTGCCTGCCGGTAAGGAGTATCCTGCGTTGATAATGAGAATCGGTTATGCCAAAACCGTTACCCTACTCTCCCCGCAGAAGGATCGAATCATTGCTGATCTGATATTTCTTTACGATTGTACCGATTATTATCTTTGGTGCGGAGTCCGAAAGGAAGACGGGGAGGCCCCTTTGACGGCTTTCCCGTTGTAAAAAACTTTCCAGGCGTCTTTGCCATATCCCCTGCCCAGATTCTCGAACGACGATGCGGAGGCGTTGGGTATGGGTTTTCCTCTGTAAAAAACCGTCCAACTGTCTTTCCCATAACCGCCGCCGAGGTTTTCGAATGAAGACGAGGAGGCATTTTCTATTTTTCTGCCCCGGTAAAATACTTGCCAGTCGTCTTTGGCATAGCCGTCGCCGAAACTTCGGAATGAAGAGGGGGAAGCGCCTTCGATTTCAAGGCCCTGATAAAATACTTTCCACGCATCTTTTCCGTATCCGCTCCCGAGGTCTTCGAACGATGACGAGGAAGCTCCCTCTACTTCATACCCGCGATAAAAAACCGTCCAACTGTCTTTCGTATAGGTTCCGTTACCTCGACCCCGTTCCTGAAACGGGGCGTTTTCCGTCGCGGCGAACGACGGCTCCTGCAATCGGTATTCGATAACCGACGGTTTACCGCTCTGTGCGATAACTAATAATGCGAAGGACAAAACGATTCTTTTCATGGACGATCCGGCTCTTTCGGCAAATATAAGTAAGATCGGTCGATATGTCGCGATTCTCCGGTCGAAAAAGGCGGAAGTTTGTTGTCGAAGCTAAAAATTATCCGGGAGGAATTTAAGATCGTTTCTTAAATCCCTCCCGGATTGAAATTTATTTTGGGTGCGTCGGCTTGATTATTTGGCCTTGTTGACCTTTTGGTACCCTGGACGGCCGACAGCGGATCGCCGTAAACGCGTGCTACGGTTACATCGCTTTTCTACGGCGTTATGTAATTTTTCAAATCGAGGCGGAAATGTCGTTCCGAATGATTACATTTGTAAACGCGTTTACGGTAGAAAGTGTTCTCGGGTGTAAGCGTCGTCGTGAACCATGTATCAAAAGGCTTTATTCGTCCTGACATATTTGTTTTTTTCGTTCGTAGTCGGAAACGTTACCGAAAAAGGGGGAGGTTCTTCGGAATTCTCCGCCGTTTTTGCGTATGCGGAGACGGCGTGCTTCGATTCGTGCGATGTTTCGGTCTGTCCGCCCGCGACGGATGCGCAGGCGGTTTCGACGGATAAGTGTCTTTTTGCGGGCGCGGAATATTCCGGGGCGGAGATTTCGAAATATCCGGTACGGACGCTTGCCTGCCCTACTCCGCAATTGTCCGTTCCTGCGGAACGGCGGAAACGTGTCGCCGCGGAATACCTGTCTTTTATCCGGAACGCCTTTCCGGATTATATCCATACATTGGGCTGTATGCGGGTTTAATGCCCGTTTTCATCGGAATGACCGTGCCGGTTCGGTGCGGTATAGCTATGCCTATTCATCTAAGCTACTAAATAATACCTAAATGGAAAACGAAAATTACATGGCCGACGAAGTGCGGGGAAATACCGGCGTAAATGTCGCCCGTTGCTATCAGTGCGGCAAATGCTCGGCCGGATGCGCGACGGCCCCGGAGATGGACTATCCGCCGAGCCTCGTGTTGCGGATGTTGCAGACGCGCAGCGAAGAGAACGACCGGAAGGTGCTCGGCTCGAACACGATATGGCTCTGCCTGAACTGCGAGAATTGCATTGCGCGTTGTCCGCAGCAGATCGACATTCCGCGTATGATGGACTACCTGCGCGAAGAGTCGTTGCGGGCGGGATGCGTCGGCGAAAAGGCGAAACCGGTCGTGGCCTTCCACCGGGCGTTCCTCGACTCGGTGAAATACACCGGACGGCTGTACGAGGTGGGACTGATCGCGGGATTCAAGGCCCGGACGATGCGGCTCGCACAAGACCTGCCCCTGGTGCCGGACATGCTGGCGAAAGGCAAGCTGAGCCTGCTGCCCGAGCAGGTGAAAAACAAAAAGGCGATCCGGCATATTTTCGACGAGGCCGGTAAAGTCGGTAAAAAACTTTAAACCGGGAATGCAGATGAAAATAGGTTTCTATCCGGGATGTTCGCTCAAAGGCACTTCCCGCGAATACAACGAATCGGTCGCGGTCCTTGCCAAAGCGTTTTCGCTCGAACTGGAAGAGGTGCAGGACTGGAATTGCTGCGGGGCCACTGCGGCCCACTCGATGAACCGGACGCTCGCGCTGTTGCTGCCGGCCCGCATCCTTGCGCTGGCCGAACAACAGGGACTCGATGAGGTGGTCGTGCCGTGCGCTTCATGTTATAATCGGCTCAGTACGGTACAGTACGAACTGGCCGAAGACGAGGCGTTGCGCAACGAAATCGCCGATACGATCCGGATGCCCTATACGGGCAGCGTCCGGATATTGAATGTCGTGCAGATGATCGAAAAGTATATTCAGGGAGAACTCGCGGCGCGGATCGTGCAGCCGTTCGACCGCCAAGTGGCGTGCTACTACGGTTGCCTGCTGGTACGTCCGCACGGGGTGTTGCAATTCGATCGTCTGGAAGACCCGCAGAGCCTCGACGCGCTGATGAAACTGGTCGGGGCCCAGCCGGTCGACTGGGGATTCAAGACCGAATGCTGCGGCGCCGGGTTTTCGGTGTCGCGTACCGATATCGTGGGACGGCTTTCCGGGGAGATCGTCCGCGACGCCGCCGACCGGGGTGCTCAGGCGATCATCGTGGCCTGTCCGATGTGCCATTCGAACCTCGATATGCGCCGGCAGGCGATCGACAGCTACCTCAGGCGCCGGATCGATGTTCCGGTGCTGTACGTTACGCAGGCCATCGGTCTGGCCGTCGGGCTCAGTCCCAGGGAGCTGGGCATCGAACGCCATTTCGTTCCCGTCACCTTCTAACTAACTGAAAATCCGAAAATGTCTAAAATAGGAGTTTTTATTTGCCATTGCGGCGAAAATATCGGGGCTACGATCGACTGTGAAAAGGTGGCGGCCGAAGCCGCGAAGTTCGACGGAGTCGCATTTGCCACCGATTATAAGTATATGTGTTCCGATCCGGGACAGTCGCTGATCCGCAAGGCCATCGAGGAGCAAAAACTCGACGGCGTGGTGGTGGCCGCCTGTTCGCCCCGGATGCACGAGCCGACGTTCCGGCGGGCCTGTTCCGAAGCGGGGCTGAACCCTTACCTGTGCGAGATGGCCAACCTGCGCGAGCATTGCTCGTGGGTGCACGAAAAAGGAGAACCCACGACTGCGAAAGCGATCGACATCGTTCGCGGGCTGGTCGAGAAAGTGAAACGCAACAAGCCGTTGAAGCCGATCGAAGTGCCGATTACCAAGAAGGCGCTGGTGATCGGCGGCGGCATCGCCGGAATACAGGCCGCGCTGGATATCGCCAACTGCGGTCATCAAGTGATCTTGGTCGAGAAAGAGCCGTCGATCGGCGGCCACATGTCGCAGTTGTCGGAGACGTTCCCGACGCTCGACTGTTCGCAGTGTATCCTGACGCCGCGGATGGTGGAGGTCGCGCAACACCCGAACATCAAGCTGTACACTTATGCCGAACTCGAACATCTGGACGGGTTTATCGGCAATTTCAAGGCGACGATCCGGTTGAAAGCCAAAAGCGTCGACGAAAAGATCTGTACCGGCTGCGGCCTGTGTACGACCAAATGCCCGCAAAAGCGGATCCCGAGCGAATTCAATGCCGGACTCGGCCTTCGCACGGCGATCTACGTCCCGTTCCCGCAGGCCGTGCCGAACAAACCGGTGATCGACAAAAAGCACTGCAACTATTACAAACGCGGCAAGTGCAAGATATGCGAGAAGACCTGCTACCGGGGCGATCTGTTTCGACAAGGAAGATGAGTTCGTTACCGAGGATATCGGCGCAGTGGTGGTCGCTACCGGGTTCAACGTGCTGGGTACGGAATTTTTTCCGGAATACGGTTACGGACGGTACAAAGACGTCATTACCGGACTGCAGTTCGAGCGGCTGGCTTCGGCTTCCGGGCCTACGTCGGGCGAGATACGCCGTCCGTCGGACGGAACGATGCCGAAAAAGATCGTGTTCATCGCCTGCGCCGGATCGCGCGATCCGGCCAAAGGGATTCACTATTGCTCGAAAATCTGCTGCATGTATACGGCCAAGCACGCGATGCTGTACCAGCACAAAGTGCACGGCGGGGAGTCCTACGTCTTTTACATGGATATCCGGGCCGCCGGCAAGAATTACGAGGAGTTCGTGCGCCGCGCGATTGAGGACGACGGCGTAAACTACGTGCGCGGACGCGTGGCCCGCGTTTATGAAAAAGACGGCAAGTTGATCGTCAAGGGCGTCGATACGCTGATGGGGGCCAAACCCGTCGAGATCGAGGCCGATATGGTCGTGCTCGCTACCGCCGGGGTGTCCAACGAGGGCGCGGAAGAACTGGCGCAGCGGCTGCACGTATCCTACGATCCGTACAAATTTTTTGCGGAAGCGCATCCGAAACTGAAACCGGTCGAAACCAATACGGCCGGAATTTACGTAGCCGGAGCCTGCCAGGCGCCGCGCGACATTCCCGAAACGGTCAGCATGGCCTCGGGGGCGGCGGCGAAAGTGGCCGCGCTGTTCTCGTCGGACAAGTTGGTACGCGAGCCGCTGATCGCGGTGGTGAACCGGATGGCGCCGCCGGTGTACAGTACCTGCGTAGGTTGTTTCATGTGCCAGACGGCTTGTCCGTACCAGGCTATCGAGCGGGAGGAGATCAAGGACCGCGGCGGCAACGTCGTCAAGACCGTGGCCCGCGTCAATCCGGGCCTGTGTCAGGGATGCGGAACCTGCGTCGCGTTCTGCCGCTCGAAATCAATCGATATTCAGGGATACTCGAACGACCAGATGTACGCCGAGGTGATGGCGCTGCTGCACACGCAGGGGGCCTGAACGGACGGATCGTCACAATGCAAATACGATAAACAATGAACGAAAATAAAACAGAATTCGAACCCAATATCGTGGCCTTCGTCTGCAACTGGTGTACCTACGCCGGGGCCGACCTGACCGGAACCAGCCGGCTGAAGTACGCCACGAACGTCAAGATCGTGCGTTTCCCGTGTACCGGGCGCATCGACTTCATGCTGCTGCTGAAGGCTTTTGCCGGCGGCGCGGACGGCATCATCGTTTCGGGCTGCCATCCGAACGACTGCCACTATACGTCCGGGAACTTCCACGCCCGCCGGCGCTGGATCGTTTTCCGGGGATTGCTCGACTTTATGGGCATCGACGTGCGCCGCATCCGCTATTCGTGGGTGTCGGCAGCCGAAGGGGGCAAGTGGGCCGACCTGGTCAACGACACGGTGCGCGAAATCCGCGAACTGGGGCCGTATACGAGGTATCGGGAAGTAGCCGATTATATCGAAAAGGAGGAAAACCATGGATAAACTGACCGAAAAAGCCGCAGCCCTGCTGCGGGAGGGCGCAGCGACGCTCGTAATAGGCTACGGGGAGGACAAGGGCAACAAGACCCGTCCGCTGTTCTGCCGCATACCCGAAGAGGCGGCGCGCCTCGTTTACGACGGCCGCTGCATCCATAACCTGGCCGTCTACCTGACCAAACCCGAACTGCTCGGCGCGGGACGCACGGCGGTAGTCGCCACGATCCCGGTGCTGCGGTCGATCCTGCAACTGGCTGCCGAAAACCAGTTGTCCGAGGATAAGCTGCTGGTACTTACCGTAGCCGACGGCGAGGTGATGCAATTCGATACGTTCGCCGCGGTAGAAAGTTACCTGACCGGTTTCGATTTCAAACTCGGAGAGAAGGAACGGGAACTGATCGGCCGGCTCGAAGGAATGTCCCGGGAAGAACGCTGGGAATTTTGGAAAGAGCAGCTCGAACCGTGTTTCAAGTGTTACGCCTGTCGTGCGGCCTGCCCGCTGTGTTACTGTACGCGTTGCGTGGTGGAGATCAACTGCCCGCAGTGGGTGCAACCCTGGGCCGGAACGCTGCCGAATATCGAATGGCACATCAACCGCGCGATGCACATGGCCGGACGCTGTACCGGGTGCGGGGCCTGCGGCGAAGCCTGCCCGCTGGGGATTCCGATCCACCTGCTGACGCAAAAGTTGCTCGAAGACGTGGACGCCGAATTCGGTGCGAAGTCCGGAACCCTCGGTCAGAAAGGCAATGCGCTGTCGACGTTCGATCCGTCGGACAAGGAAAATTTCATTCGTTAAACGAGAATCATGGAGAAATTACATATCACACCCGAAAATATCGCCCGCTGGCTCGAACAACTGATCGGCAGCGGACGGTCGGTATACGCTCCGGTAAGAACCGGAGCGCGGGTCGATTTTAAAAAGATCGCCCGGCCGGAGGAAGTGGCCTCGGATTACGTACAAACGACGCAGTCGGTCAAAAAGGTTGTTTTCCCGAGGACGGAGGAGTTGTTCTCCTATCGGAAGGAGGGAAAACAGGTTTCCGTGCGGCAACCCGATTTGCAGGCGATTCCCGAAACGGTCGTCTGGAAAATCCGTCCGTGCGATGCGGCCGGATTCGCCTCGTTGTCGGGCATATTCAACTGGGATTACAAGGACGGTTCCTATAATGCGCGCGCCGAGCGGCTGACGCTCATCAGTTTCAGCTGTGCGACGAGCGACGAATATTGTTTCTGCACGTCGGTCGGGGGAGGGCCGGGAAGTACGACGGGAAGCGACATTCAGCTTACGTTGCTGCCCGACGGCGGCGCGCTGGTCGAAGTGTTGACCCCGAAAGGAGAACGGCTCGCAGCCGAAGCGTCGTCGCTGTTTGCGTCGGCCGACGGCATTTCGAAGGAAGAGTATCTGGCCCGCGTCGAAAAGCGTTTCGATGCGCAACAGCTCCGCGAGAAACTGGATCAGGCGTTCGACAGCCCGGTTTGGAAACGGCAGTCCGAGCGTTGTCTCGGCTGCGGGGCCTGCGCGTTCGTCTGTCCGACCTGCGCCTGTTTCGACATTCAGGAGGATGCGCGCGGGGCAACCGGCCGGCGGGTGCGCTGCTGGGATTCGTGCGGCTTCTCGCTTTTCACGCTGCATACGTCGGGACATAACCCGCGTCCGGTGCAAAGCGCCCGCTGGCGCCAGCGAGTACTGCATAAATTCTCGTACATGCCCGAACGGATCGGACAGACCGGCTGTACCGGTTGCGGACGCTGCTCGCGGGCCTGCCCGGTAAACATGAACCTGCTCGAACATTTACAATCCATTTAGCCGCCATGACTCAATCCAATCTATACCTTCCGTACCTGATGGAGATCGAGAAGATCACCGTCGAAGCCCCGGGCGTCAGGACGTTCCGGTTGAAATTTCGTAACGAGCAGGAGGCTGCCGCATTCGACTTCCGGGCGGGGCAGTTCGGCGAATACTCGGTATTCGGCGAAGGGGAATCCACGTTCTGCATCGCTTCGTCCCCTACCCGCAAAGGGTATATCGAATGTACGTTCCGCCAGGCCGGACGCGTGACCACGGGCCTGTCGAAGCTCGAAGAGGGCGATACCGTCGGCTTCCGGGGACCGTTCGGCAACGTTTTCCCGCTCGACGAGTGGAAAGGTAAAAACCTGCTGTTCATCGCCGGCGGCATCGCGCTGCCGCCGATGCGCTGCGTGATCTGGAACGCGCTCGACACCCGCGAAAATTTCGGCGACGTGACCATTTTGTACGGGGCCAAATCGGTCGGCGACCTGGTCTATAAACACGAACTGGACGAATGGGCGGCGCGTCCGGACGTCCGCCTCGTCACGACGGTCGATCCGGGCGGCGAGACTGCCGACTGGAAAGGCCGCGTGGGCTTCGTACCGTCCGTGCTCGAACAGATCGCTCCGTCGAGCGACAATACGATCGCAATCGTTTGCGGACCGCCGGTAATGATTAAATTCACGTTTCCGGTGCTCGAAAAGCTCGGGTTTGCCGACGACCGGATCTACACGACGCTCGAAAATCGGATGAAATGCGGCGTCGGCAAATGCGGTCGCTGCAATGTCGGCAAGCTGTACGTGTGCAAGGACGGCCCGGTGTTTACGAAAGCGCAACTGAATGGCTGCCGCCTGAATATTAGAAATAGTTTGTGAGTTTTCTTTATTCGGAATGTTGCGAATCGGACTGAAAAAAATGCATGATAGGCAGTTTCGCGATTTTATGCAGGATATTTGCTCTTATTAGCAAATATCCTGCATTTTTACCGATTGGCGTGGGATAGCGTTGCGGCATCGTTTATCGAAGAGAATCGCTCTCCTTTAGAAAAGTCAATACGGCGTTTTGCATGTCTTCGCTGTTTTCGAGAAACGGCATATGGCCGACGTTGCTTCTCCGCAGGATCATGTTCGGGAAATGTACGTTCCGGTAGTGTTTAGGTCCGACGCTCCAGTCCGTGTTGCCATAAAAAAACAGGACGGGTACTTGAATTTCAGCCGTGGCAGGTCTATAGTCCCGGTAATATTCCGGAAATACAACGGCGTTATTGCTAAAAAAACTATTGCCGAAATCGTTGTTGAAAGAGGGAATTTCCTGATACGACCGATTCATCTTTGCATCGCTCTCCGGCGAAGCGTAAAATATTTTCCACCGGAGTTTTTTTTCTTCGAGTTTTCCGGCGGCGATCGTCAATTTTTCCATATTTGAAAGAGAATCGTTTTTCAAAAAAGCGCACTCTTTTTTCCCGAGTAGTTTTCCGGCTTTTTTTAGCCATCCGTTTTCGAAGCTGTCATCGATACACAACGTGCAGTTCAGCATGACCATCCCTTCGATTGCACCGGGATACCGTTCTGTATATCCCATTTGCAGGATTCCTCCGAACGAATGCCCCAGTGTGAACCAACGGTCGATATGCAGGATTTGGCGCACCTGTTCGAAATCCTCGGCCATCCTTTTCATCGAATAATCTCCGTTGGAAGGACTGGTCGAACGTCCGGTTCCCCGTTGGTCGAGATAGATCATCGTAAAATGCCGTTCGAAGAATTCTCCGGAAAATTTTTCAAGCCAATAAGAACCCGATCCGGGACCGCCGTGCAAATAAAGCAAATGCGGCCCGTGTCCTTTTATTTTCACGTAAAGTTGTACGCTATCGGTCGTCGTAACGATCAATTCTTTCCCCTGAAGTCGTATAAATCCGGTCAGGGCGACAAGCAGCAATAAGAGGTTTTTCATAGGTCGAGTTTAATTTACCGGAATAATATACGATATTATTTTTTATTTCGCAAGCCGGGATAAAAAAATATTTATTTCGCCCTGCCGTGCCTCCGGCAGGCGAGCGGTCTTTTTCGTTGAAAATTGTTAACTTTGCGATTGAGATTTTGAGGAGGATGAGAATAGATAAATCGGTTCGGGTAGCGTTGGTGGTGGCCATTGCGTTTTTCATGCAGTTTCTCGACACCACGGCGGTCAATACGGCTATTCCGGCCATGGCGCGCGCCTTCGGGACGGATGTAATCCATTTGAGTACGGGCATCACTTCGTACCTGATCGCGCTGGCGATCTTTATTCCGGTCAGCGGTTGGATCGCCGACCGGTTCGGGACGCGCAACGTGTTCTGCGCGGCGATCGTGTTTTTTATCCTCTCCTCGACGCTGTGCGGGACGTCGCAGTCGCTGTTGCAGTTCGTGATCTACCGGGTGATGCAGGGGATGGCCGGGGCGATGATGTCGCCGGTGGGCCGCCTGGCCGTGCTGAAAACGTCGTCCAAAGAGAACCTGCCCGTCGCGATGAATTACATCACGATTCCGGCGCTGGTCGCGCCGATCGTCGGCCCGCTGGTCGGCGGCTATCTGACGACTTTCCTTACGTGGCGGTGGATTTTCTACCTGAACGTTCCGATCAGCATCGCGTGCGTTCTGCTCGCCTGGCGTTATATCCCGTCCGAGAAGCGCGGCGAGGGTTCCCGCAAACCGTTCGACGCTCCGGGGTTCGTCCTGAGCGGCCTGGCGCTGGCCGGATTCATGTACGGCGTGGAGCTGTTCAGCAAAGAAGGACTTTCGTATTACGTGCCGCTGGGGCTTATCGGCGGAAGTCTCATTATACTGTTCGCCAACGTGTTTTATTCGAAACGGATCGACAATCCGCTGATCGACTATTCGGTGATGAAGTACAAAAGCTACCGGATCACGATCTACGCCGGTTCGGTTTCGCGGATGGTGATCGGCGTGTTCCCGTACCTGGTTCCGCTGATGTTCCAGGTCGGGTTCGGGCTCAGTCCGTTCGAGGCGGGACTGCTGTTCCTGTCTACGATGGTCGGCAACCTGTCGATGAAGTCGGCTACCGTGTGGGTCATCCGCAGTTTCCGTTTCCGCAACGTGCTGATCGTAAACGGCTGCCTCGTAGCCCTGTTCACTTTTCTGACGGCCCTGCTGCTGCCGACCACGCCGGTATGGATTATCGTGCTGACGCTGTTCCTGTCGGGACTCGTGCGCTCGATGCAGTTCAGTTCGCTGACGACGCTCGCTTTCGCCGATATTCCCGAACACGATATGACCTCGGCCAATACGCTGTACAGTACGATCCAGCAGATGTCGATCGGGATGGGGATCGCCATCGGCGCCGTCGCGCTGCGCTTTTCGAACGTACTGAACGGCGGCGTGCCGGGACAATACACGATCCCGGATTTCCGGCTGGCGTTCTTTTTCGTCACGGCGATCGGGTTCCTGCACCTGTTCGGTTACCTCGGGCTCTCGCCCGACGCCGGCAACGCGGTGCGGATCAAAAAAGACCATTCGGCGGACGATGCTTCCGGCGCGGCCGGACGGGGAACCGCTCCCGGCCGGTAGTCTGTCCCCTACTCTTTCGTGCGTGTTCGCCGGATCATTTCATACGGACGGAATGCCGTGTTTCCACGCATACTCCCTGGCGGCCGGTACGGTGATCGGGTAATTGACGAAGTTGAACACGGCGAACGGGGGCACCTCGATCCGCTTTTCGCGGAGTCGCGCGACGATTCGCAGGATCTCCTGGTACAGTAGGAAATTCCGGTTGACCGTGGCGGCGGGAGTGTGAAATTCGCGTTCGAGCATTTCGGCGTACGACCGGTCGTGGCGTTCGTGGGCGCGGGCGAAGACTTCGTACGGCATCGTCTCGTTCGGTCCGGCCGAGCCATCTGCCATTCTTATCAGCAATTCTTTCGGGCCGGGCGCGATCCATGTCTGCAACAGTTCTGCGGGAATCTCGTTCGCTCCGATATCCATGACCGGGCGTGTGTGCAGAAAGTCGATGCTCAGTTCGAGGTGGTACGCGGCATGGGGCGACAACAACCAGCTTTCATTCTTTTCTTTCATGGCGGCATTCGGATAAATGGGTTGTATTATAATGGCGTATTAACGACGTAAAGCGAGTGCATCTCCGTGCCGCCATTGCGGACAACCGGACATGCGCGTTTCGAAAGGCGTAAAATTGTGTCGGAAAAGGAATATTCAAATATTGAAAAATGTCGGAAAGACAGTCCGACGGAATGATTGCAAAGTGCGAATCAGCGACAGTATTTGTCGCATAAGAAGGGAAATGGAATGTTTTGTCAGTTGTTGCCACTGCCGTCCTTTGTTAAGCTGACGGCCATGCAAAAAAATCGAAGCATGGAGATCGTCAGCGAGTTGATCCGGGAGGTAGTGGATACCATAGCGCACAACAAGCCTCCTTCCATGCTCCGAAGAGTTATAGAGAAGCCTGTTACCTGCGCCGATCCAAAAACTTTCCACTTTCCCCGGATAGCAGCAGGAGCAATATGCTTTTGCTTTATATCGTATCTATATCATTATAGATTTATACAAAAATATGGAAATTTTCCGATTGAGAGAAATAATGTTTCATTTTTGTCACTAAGAAACGATTTATAAGAAGCAGATTAAATACAAAAACTCCGCTCACTGAGCGGAGTTATATAAAACAAAGGCATGAATCCCGACCAGCTATCCGGGTGGCAGTGGAAATGCCATAGCACAGGCAAGTCGGGTTCATGCCAGATTTGCAGCATGAACCCTCCCATTGCCCGTTGTGCCTTCCTTTAAAATTCCACTTTTACCCGGATGACAACAGGAGAATTTTACAGAAAAAAAATGACGCGCATTTTTTCGGATAAAATTCAATACAAATATAGCAATTTGTTCATGCTTATTCAAATAGATATGTTTTAATTCCAAAGAACTTCTTTGTCCGATAAAGGACACGACAATTACCTCTCGGATCGACCGGGAATCGCATTATTAGTTTGGATGTGTGAAAAAGCACGGGCCGCAACAGTCCGTGCCGGGCGAAGGGACGGACTATTTGCTGCGGTTCGTGCGCCGCTCGGCACACCTGTCACAATCTGCAATAGTCTCCATAATCATTCAATTCGTAAAATGATAACGCTGCAAACATACGGATTATTCTACAAACAGCAATATTTGTCGGTTAGGTTTATGAAAAACTCGAAGTCTGCCGAAAAGTCGCTACTTTTATACCGATTAAAACGGCGCCGTAATGAAAGCGATGAGCCTGAAAGAACTGATATATATAATTTTTCCGAATAATGATGTATAAATCATTATAAAATACATCCGTGTTTGAGTTCCTTTGTTTTATGAAGAAACAGTGGCGTAATGATGTGCTTATCGAGGAGATAGCCCGTAGGCTGAAAGATCTGCGAATCGGAAGGGGGTTGTCTCAGGAAACGGTCTATTTCAATACCGGAATCCATATAGGAAAAATTGAGACGGAGAAGTATAATATTACAGTCAGCACCCTGTCGAAATTATGCGATTATTATCAAATCACTTTAGAAGAATTTTTTAAAGGGATTTAGCCATAATCATAGTGTTTAATCAGTAACATCGTTCAATCATGAGCACTCCGAGACGTGACAATCAATTCCTTGCGACCATTGTGTGGAGATTGAAAGAAATCCGCAACGGCCGGGGTGTGTCCCAACAGCGGGTTACGATGGATACGGGAGTAAATATCAGTAGGATAGAATCTGGGAATCGGATGCCTTCGATTTATTCGTTAGCTATTCTTTGCAAGTATTACGAAGTTTCGATGGAAGAGTTTTTCAAAAATATTGATTTGAAAAATAAGCCTTGGGAATAAAGATAGCTGAACGCTTGAAGGACGTTCGCATAAAGAAGGGCCTTACCCAGGAGAACGTGCGTTTCGATCTGAATATGAACATAGGCCGTATCGAGATTGCAGAAAATTGCATATCGCTCCCTACCCTGAAAAAGTTGTGTAATTATTACGGTATTACTTTCGAGGAGTTTTTCAGAGGAATTTAGCCTGCCTTTAAAATTTGAATCTACAAAAACGTATTCGGCGAGGATAATTGCCGTTCCTTGCTGAAATAATCGACTTTATATTTTGCCTGCGCCGGGCGGCGCCGAACTTTTTATTGCCGGGAAATCGTTATTTTTGTACCCACTGAAACGATGCCTTTATGAAAGCGATGAGTTTGGAAGAATTGACTAAGGAACAACTCGAAGAATTGGTGCGGATCTATGCCCGCAACCTGTTGGCGCTCGACGGCGTGTGGTTTCAGTCCGTCGAACGCGGACGGGGCATGGACGAGGCGATGGCGCACGACTGTGCGGTGTGGCGGCGTTTCACCGAGACGGAAGCCCGCCGTATCAAAACGTTTCTCGGTCTGCCCGAACGGCCGGGACTCGACGGGCTGGAACAAGCCCTCGCGTTTCGTTTCGCCGCGCTGGCCAACCGCCGGACGGAGTGCCGCCGAGCGGGCGATGCGCTGGAGTTCCGCGTGGCGGACTGCCGGGTGCAGTCGGCTCGCACCCGCAGGGGGTTGCCGTTGCATCCGTGCAAACCGGTCGGCGAAAACGAGTACGCCTATTTCGCCCGCGTGATCGACGATCGGATCGGATGCGAGGCCGTGAGTTGTTTTCCGGATATGACCGAGCCGGACTGCGCCTGCGCGTGGCGGTTCCGGCTCGAAAAGGAGTAACGGCGGAAGACGGGCGTATGCGCTGCGGTTTGGAACATTTTATGTATGGCGTTATAGATCAATGTCGAGTAAAAAAGTTCGGGCGGACCGGGGAAAATAGCCCGGTTTATCGTATTTTTACGGAATTAAAATCAGGATGGTATGAAAGTAATGCTGAGCGTTCGTGCGGAGAGTTGCATCCGG
The DNA here is from genome assembly GCF_003477565.1 of Alistipes sp. AF48-12. Lineage (NCBI taxonomy): Bacteria > Pseudomonadati > Bacteroidota > Bacteroidia > Bacteroidales > Rikenellaceae > Alistipes > Alistipes sp. AF48-12. The sequence continues at coordinate 19,028 of NZ_QUDJ01000024.1, read as the reverse complement.
TGCGGCAAATGTGTGCGGGTGTGCCCGTCGAAAATTTTTACGCAGCCGGTCTCCGGCGGCGAGATCGGATTGCAAGGGATCGGGTCGTGTATCGTGTGCGGGCATTGCGTGGCCGTCTGCCCGACCGGTTCGGTCGAGCACGGGGATTTTCCGCCGCAGAAGGTGCATCCGGTCGATCGGGAATTGCTGCCCTCGCCCGAACAGGTGATGCTGCTGTGCAAGGCGCGGCGGTCGAACCGGGCCTTTACCGCGAAGCCGGTGCCGGAAGAGACGCTCGACCGGATTCTTGAGGCCGCCCACCGCGCCCCGACCGCCAGCAACCTGCAACGGGTGGCGTTTACGCTGGTGACCGATCCCGAAAAACTGCACGCGATCAGCGCGTTTACCGTCGGCGTATTCGCTTCGATTCTCAAAAAACTCGAAAATCCGCTGCTGAAGCCGGTGCTGAAACGGATTGCGCCGCAGCTATACGGCTACGTGCCGCATTTTAAGCGTCTGATCTCGGAGTTCGACAAGGGGAACGACCTGATCCTGCGCGGGGCTACCGCCGTGATCCTGATCCATACGCCCTCGGAAAGCCGTTTCGGATGCCAGGACGCCAACCTCGCCTATCAGAACGGTTCGCTGATGGCCGAGAGTCTCGGCGTCGCCCAGTTCTACACCGGTTTCGTCTGTTCGGCCGTCGAACAAGACCGGAACAGGCGGCTGGCCAAAATGCTCGGCATATCCGGGAAGATACGCGCCGGTATGGCGCTCGGCATACCGGCGTTCCGCTATCCGAACTACATCGACCGCAAGGATATAAATGTAACCAAATTGTGATTCATGGCTTCGTTTCTGAATTCGCTGCGTACTAAATTCGGCCTCGGTAAACATCATCCCCGGCTCGGCGGCCTCGAAATACTGAAATACATCGGGCCCGGTCTGCTGGTGACCGTCGGGTTCATCGATCCGGGCAACTGGGCTTCGAACCTGGCCGCGGGCGCCGACTACGGCTATGCGCTGCTGTGGATGGTCACGCTGTCGACCGTGATGCTGATCGTCCTGCAACACAACGTGGCCCACCTGGGAATCGCCACCGGACTTTGCTTGTCGGAAGCCGCCACCGTTTACCTGAAGCCGGCCGTGTCGCGCACCGTGCTGGGGTCGGCCGTGCTCGCGTCGATCTCCACGTCGCTGGCCGAAATTCTGGGCGGGGCGATCGCGTTGCAGATGCTGTTCGGCATTCCGGTGCGGATCGGGGCGCTGATGGTGCTGATTTTCGTAATCGTCATGCTGTTTACCAACAGTTACCGGCTGATCGAGAAGTGGATCATCGCGTTCGTGTCGATCATCGGGCTGTCGTTTATTTACGAACTGTCGCTGACGACGATCGACTGGCCCGCGGCCGCCTGGGCGTGGGTTACGCCGACCATTCCGGAGGGGTCGATGGTGATCATCATGAGCGTGCTGGGGGCCGTGGTGATGCCGCACAACCTGTTCTTGCACTCCGAGATCATCCAGAGCCGGCAGTGGAACCTTTCCGACGACGCGGTGATCAAAAAACAGCTCCGGTACGAATATGCCGATACGATCCTGTCGATGCTGATCGGCTGGGCGATCAACAGCGCGATGATCCTACTGGCCGCCGCGACGTTCTTCGTGTCCAAAACACCCGTCGAAGAGCTGCAACAGGCCGATTCGCTGCTGCGCCCGCTGCTCGGAAGCAATGCGACGGTGATCTTCGCCGTGGCGCTGCTGTTCGCCGGGATCGCTTCGACGATTACGTCGGGTATGGCGGCCGGTTCCATTTTCGCCGGGATCTTCAAAGAGCCCTACGATATCAAGGATAGCCACTCGCGGCTCGGCGTGATCATTTCGCTCGTCGTCGCGTTCCTGATCATCCTGGTGATTACCAATCCGTTCCGGGGACTGATCTATTCGCAGATGATCCTCAGTATCCAGCTGCCGTTCACCGTTTTCCTGCAGGTTTACCTGACTTCTTCCGAACGGGTGATGGGCAAGTATAAAAATTCGACGTTCACCAAATACCTGCTTTATGCGATCGGCGGCGTGGTGACGCTGCTGAATGTGATGCTGCTGGTCAGCATGTTCTGACGGCGTTTCCCCGCGTTGGTATGTTAATTGTTACGGATCTTCGTAACAATTTAACCTGTTTGGTATGAATACAATCGCCGTATTTTTCGTATGCTCGGGCATCGTTTCGGCCCTCGTGATCGCATCGGATCTTCCGCGCCGGAAGCAGTCCATGAAGATAATGAACAGCGTGTGGATACTGACCGGGCTCTGGGGCGGGTTTATCGCCTTGTGGGCTTATTTCCGGTTCGGGCGCGCGAAACGCTCCGCGCCGGTGGCCGCTCCGATGCGGATGGAGGCGCCGGATGCCGGTTCGATGCCGATGGGAAATAAAGCGGAGACGCGCATGCCGATGGATATGGGCCGCGACCGTCCGAAGTGGCAGTCCGTCGTGCTGTCGACGCTACACTGCGGCGCCGGATGTACGTTAGCCGACCTGATCGGGGAAAGCTTTCTGTATTTCGTGCCGGTCGCGATCGGCGGCAGCGCGGTTGTCGGCGGTTGGGCGCTGGATTATGCGTTGGCGCTCTGTATCGGGGTTTATTTTCAGTACGCGGCAATCCGGAGTATGCAAATGCTGCCGAGAAAGCAGGCGGTCGTCCATGCGCTGAAGGCCGATTTTCTGTCGTTGACCGCGTGGCAGACCGGCATGTACGCGTGGATGGCCGTCGTTATCTGGGTGCTGTTCCGGGAAACCGGATTGTCGAAAATGTCGTGGACGTTCTGGTTTATGATGCAGACGGCCATGTTCGTCGGTTTTTTGGCAGCTCTGCCGATGAACGTATGGCTGATCCGCAAAGGCGTTAAAAAGGGCATGTAGTCGGGCCGTACGGTTCGGATGCTCCTCTGTTTTAATCGGATGCGTATTTTTCCAGGATGCGGTTCGCCTCCGGAAGGTAGGAGCTGCCGAAAAGGTTCAGGTGATTCAACAGATGGTATAGCCGGTAGATCCCTTCGCGGTACTCCCAGCGGGGGTTCAACGGATATTCCTGCTCATAGGCCCGGTAAAAGGCCGGAGGGAAACCGCCGAACAGCCGCGTCATCGCCAGATCGGCTTCGCGGTGTCCGTAATAAACGGCCGGATCGATCAGCACGACCTCGCCGGAAACGGCGTCGCATAGGAAATTACCCGCCCACAGATCGCCGTGGAGCAGGCACGGCGGCTCCTCGCAGCTCTGCAAGATATCCGCGATTTTCGATTCCAACCGGGCGAAATTTCTGCGGAGTCCGGTCGTGGCATAGCCGTTCCGTTCGGCCAGCTCGTACTGGTAGCGCAGGCGTTTGTTCAGGTAAAATGCGGTCCAATCCGACCGTTCGGCGCCGTGCGGAAGATTGATCTGCGGATTGAGTCCGATGTAGTTGTTCCGCCGGAATCCGAAATATGCCGTCCGGCGACGGTGCAGCCGGGCCAGTCTGCGCCCGAAATCTTCGAAAAAATCGTTTCCGCCGGCGCCGTTCGGGACGTATTCGGTCAGCAGGTGATCCGTTCCGACGGACAGGACTTTCGGGGTGCGGAAGATCCCGGTTTCCGACAATTCTTTCAGTCCTTCGGCTTCGCATACATAGCTTTCGGAGGGCGCGCCGCTTTTGAGAAAGTATTCCGCGCCCGATTTCGTACGGATCTTTCCGGTGCCGGAGACGGCGCTCGTTATCGGGTCGCCGATCGCTGTTTCGAGAACGGTTTTCAGGTTCGTATTCATAGGCGTAATCGGTTTTTAGGGAATCCTGCCGGGAATTGTGGCCATAAATATACTTGTTTCGAAATTAAAATCGAAAGACGTTCTTCGTTGGACGGAATTTTTTATAACTTTATCCGCCTGAATCATAGCTTGTTTATAAACATATCGAACGGACGGAAGTTATGCGGGTGCGCGATTTGGCGGTTTTTCTGGTGAAAACGACGACGGTTTTGTTGTCGGTCGCTGTCTTTTTCATCGTATTCCGGGTGCGGAAAGATACGCCGTTGATCGCGGTCGCCGAAAAAGAACAGGCGCTCTTTTGGCTGATGCCGTGTCTGACTTTTTTTGTCCTGTTATGGTTTTGTATGGCCCGGGAGAAACGGGTACGGTGGACGGTCGCGGATCTTCTGGCGTGCGTGCTGCTGGCGTACGTCGTTTTTCGTTCCGGTTCCCGGACGGAGTACGCATGGGCTGTACCGGTAGCGCTGGGATGCCTTTACCTGAACCTGCGGATCGTGTTTTCGCTGTCCCGCGGGGTCGTGCCCGTATTGGTGCTGGCGTTGCTATCGACCGGGATTGCCGAGGCTGTTACCGGATTGATGCAGTTGTACGGAATGGCTTCGTCGAATCATTCGCTGTTCGGCATGACCGGATCGTTTTTCAATCCGGGCCCCTACTCCAACTACCTCGCCGTGATCGTTCCCGTGGCGTTTTATTACGTGCTGACTCTGCGTGCCGTTCCGGCCGTTCTGTCGGCGTCGAAAGGGCGCGCGAGATTCGTACGGTTGTCGAATCCGGATACGCTGATCTATTACGCATCCTGGCTTTTCTTGCTGCTGGCTCTGGTTGTCTTGCCGGCGACCCGGGGGCGGATTGCGTGGCTGGCGGTGCTGGGGAGCGGTTTGGTTGCGGTATGCCGCGAGACGCCCGCGCCGGCATATATCCGAAAGTTTTACCGACGCAGGAAGTTTCTGTTTGCAACGATTGGTTCGGCCGTGCTCGTTCTGGTCGTCGTGTCGCTGGTCGGGTTGTACCGGTACAAAAAGGATTCGGCCGGCGGCCGGTGGCTGATCTGGAACGTGTCGGCGCAGTTGATCCGTGAAAATCCCGCATTCGGCGTGGGAACGGGCTGCTTTGCCGGGGCGTACGGGAATGCGCAAGAAGCCAGCTTCGTTTCCGGGGCGATGACTGAAGATCAGGTGCGCGTAGCCGGGGCTCCGGATTATGCTTTCAACGATTTTTTGCAGATTACGGTCGAAACGGGAGCGGCCGGAGCCTTGCTGTTTCTGTCGGTGGTCGTTTTGTCTTTCCGGGGATTGGCGCGCCGGCGGGACGGGTTGCTGTACGGCTTGACGAGCCTGATGATCGTTTCGTTGGCTTCTTATCCGCTGAATCTGCTCCCCTTCTGTATTTTGCTTGTGTTTTTTATCGCGGCGGCTCAGGACGATGGTCGTTCGGGAAGACGATTTCCGGCGGTCGTCTCCGTCGCGCTGCTTTCGGGCGCGTTCGCGTGGTCGTGCTGCGCCGTATCCGGAGCGGAAAAGCGATACCGGGCTTTGCAGGATTGGAAGCTGTTGCAAGGGGCCTATCAGTTGCAGGATTACCGGTTCGTTGCGGGGGAGTACGAAGAACTGTATCCGGAACTTTGCGACGAGCCCCGTTTCCTGTTCGAATACGGGCATGCGCTGAATAAGTCGGAACGCTATTTTCTGAGCGATTGGGCGCTGCGCCGGGGCGCGCGTTTCAGCGGCGATCCGATGTTCTGGAACGTGATGGGAAATAACAGCAAGGCGCGGGGAGATGTCGTTGCCGCCGAACGGTATTACCAGAAGGCCTACCGTCGGCTACCGAACCGTTTGTATCCGCTGTACCTGCTGGCAAAGCTCTATTTCGAGACGGGGCAGGACGATAAAGCCCGCGAAATGGCCGACCGGGTGTTGTCGTTCGACCCCAAGGTTCCCTCCACGGCTGTGCGGGAGATGAAGGGGGAAATCCGGCGGCTGCAAAATCGGGAGCTTTCGGAGACGGATTCGTCCGTTTCGTCCGAAATGTATGGAAAATAGTCCGGACGGCATGGAGTATCGGTCGGAATGTATTAATTTCGAATAACAAAAAATTGTTTTAATGATCCTGAACGATGGTGCGGAATGCGTTTTTAAAGGAACCCGATCGGGTGTGCGTCAAAAACGGTCGGCAGTTCGGGATGCGAGAATGTAAAAGATGATGTTAAATAAACAAAAGATAGCGAAGGCCGTCAATGCGGTTTCCGTGTGCGTATTGGCGTTTTTCGGGTTGGTGCTGCTCTATTTCGGCACACGCGTTTTCGTGTGCGACAAATATCCGGTTTCGACGACGTCGATGACTCCGACGATCATTCCCGGCGATCAGATTCTGGTCAATAAGTTGGTTTTCGGCGCGCGAATTTATAAAAACCTAAAGTTTCTCCAAGGCGATTCGCTCGAAACGTTCCGGATTCCCGGATTCAGGAAAATCAGGCACAACGACGTCGTCGTTTTCAATTTCCCGTTCGGGAACGACGACTGGCAAAAGATCGAGTTTCGGATCAACCGGGTCTTTGCCAAACGCTGTCTCGGTCTGCCGGGCGATACGCTCTCTGTCGTGAACGGCTTTTACCGTAACCCGGCCTGTCGCGATACGCTGGGGTATTATGACAACGAAGCGGCTTTCTCGGCCACGCCCGACTCCCTGATCGATCCGGTCATCCTACGGTCGGCTCCGTTCGACGAGAAGTACGGCTGGACGACGAAGAATTTCGGGCCGCTGTATATTCCCCGCAAGGGGGATCGCATCCGGCTGGATGCCCGGAATCATGTGCTGTACCGGCTGGCGGTCGGATACGAGACGGGGAAGCGCCTTGAAGTGCGCGACAGCGTTCTGTATCTCGGCGACTTTCCCGTCGATGAATATACGTTCACGGAAAATTATTATTTCATGGGCGGCGACAATGTGGCCAACTCGCAGGATTCGCGTTATTTCGGATTCATTCCGGAAAAGTTTATCGTCGGCGTCGCTACGCGGATCGCCTATTCGCGGGACAAAGCGACCGGGAAGTTGCGGTGGAACCGGCTGATGAAAGCGCTTTGATTTTAGAACTTATTGATAGCATGTTATGATGGTAAAACGTATTTTGGTTATCCTGTTAAGCTGCTTTGCGGTCGTTTCCTGCAAAACGGCGCGGATCAAAAAGGAATTGAAGGAATTTACCGGGCAGCAAATCGTGCTGCCCGACAGCCTGCGGAGTACGGTGAACGGCCGGGACACCACGCTGACCGACTTTATGGGCGCCGAAACGAAGCTGGTGGTATTTTACGATTCGGTGGTCTGCTCTTCCTGCCGGATCAACAGGATGTACGAATGGCAGGAAGTGATCGCCACATCGATCGGACTGAAGCATAAGTTCAAAGCGATATTTATATTTTCGCCCAAACGGGGAACCGAATCCCAGCTTATTACTTCGCTGAAAGCGGCCCAGTTGGATTATCCGGTATTTCTCGATAGCGGAGGTTTGTTTTTAAAACGGAATCCCCGCATTCCGTCCGGGGAAATGTATCATACTTTCTTGCTCGACCGGCAGAACCGGGTGGTTTTGGTCGGCAATCCGATCGGAAACGAGCGGCTGTGGGAGCTTTATAAAAAGGAGATCCGGGAACAGGCCAAGCACGACTAAGCAGGTCGACTTAAACAATAAATTATTAGCAATGATCCTGCCGGTTTGCACGAAAAAACGTTGAAACTGACAAAAAAAGATCAAAAAAGTAACAAAGGAAGGGATTTTCGGATTCCTTTTTTTGTACTTTTACAAGAAAGCGGCGGACTGCCGATCCAAGACCGTATGATTTTTATGAAAAGAAACACGATTTCGTTGTTGATCGTTGTCGGGGTGTTATTTTCGACGGGAGGGTATGCCCAGAGCCTGAACCGCAAAATGACCCTGACCGACGTTATTTATACCGCGCACGAACAATCGCCCAGCGCATTGGTGGCCAAACATAATTTTCTGGGAAACTACTGGGCGTACCGTTCTTATAAAGCGCAGTTTCTGCCGTCGCTGAACCTGGGGGCGACGCTGGGCAATTTCAACCGGTCGCTGATGGCGCTTCAGAATTCCGAGACGGGAAATATCAAATACGTCGAGAACAACAACATGCGCAACAACCTGACGCTTTCGCTGGATCAGAATATCGCGTTGACGGGAGGTAAAGTATCCGTATTCACACAGTTGAACCGGCTGGATCAGTATGCGCCGGAACGGAACATAACGTATAATTCGCAGCCGATCAACATCACTTACATCCAGCCGTTGCGGGCTTTCAATTCGCTGAAATGGCAGAAGAAGACCCAACCGAAAGAGTACGAAAAGGCCAAGCGGAGTTACCTCGAAACGATGGAGGATATTACCGTTACGGCTACTTCGCTGTTTTTCAATGCGCTGTTGTCGCAGCGGAACCTCGAAAGGGCCCAGAAAAATTATCAGAATACCGAAACGCTTTACCGGATTGCCAAGGAACGTTTCGAACTTGGGAAAGTGACCAAGAGCGAATTGCTGCAGCTCGAACTACGGCTGCTGAACGACGGCCTGTCGATCAATCAGAGTCAGTTGAACCTGGATATGAACCAGTTGAAACTGAAATCGTACCTCGGATACAACGAAAGCGTGCAACTGGAGCTGGTGCTGCCCGATTCGATTCCCGAACTCGCGCTGAATGTAAGCGAGGTGGTCGATCTCTCCTATGCCAATTCTTCTTTCGGACTCAGTCAGGAACTTTCCGTATTGTACGCCGAACAGTCCGTCGCCGAAGCCAAGGCGAACCGGGGGCTTTCGGCCACGCTCAGCGCCCAGTTCGGACTGACTCAGCAGAATGAAAGTTTTAAGTATGCTTATAAAAATCCGATGGATCAGGAGATTATTAGTCTGGGTCTGAGCCTGCCGATTATGGATTGGGGGCTGGGTAAAGGACGGGTCAAAACCGCCAAATCGCGTGAAAATGTGGTACGCACCCAGACCGATCAGGAGGACACGGAGCACCGTCAGGATATTATGATCAAAGTGGTGCAGTTCAACAACCAGATCCGACAGTGTAAAATATCGGCCATGGCCGACAGTGTGGCCGAACAGCGTTACGAAATGGTGATGGAGCGTTTTATCAACGGAACGGCCGACGTGACCGACCTCAATACGGCTCAGAGCGAAAAGGACGAAGCGGCGAACCGTTACATTCAGGAACTGAACAATTACTGGTCGTATTACTATAATATACGCAGGCTGACCCTGTTCGATTATATCAGCAGGACGAACATATCGGCCGAGTTCGATAAGATCGTCGGGAAATAACGGACGGGGAAATTCACAGTAAAGATTTTAAATCGGAGTTGATAATGAAACTTTATTTTTTGCCGCTTTGCGTGGCGGCGATCCTTTGGGGGTGCGGGCACGACAAAGAGAAGAAACGGGAAGATTCGGAAGCGGCCAAGGCCGAATACGTGGCCGAACGGAATGTCGTCGATACGGTCGTGCTGCGGCCGCGGAATTTCAATAAACAAATCGTCGGCAACGGGAAGTTGCGGGCCGTGACCAAGAGCGTGCTTCGTTTCGCGACGACCGGAGATATTTCCGAAGTCTGCGTTGCGAACGGACAGTCCGTGCGGCAGGGCGAGGTGATCGCCCGGCTCGATCCGCGTTCGGCGCAGTTGCGACTCGAACAGGCGCATCAGACGCTCGATAAGGCCGAGATCGACCGGGTCGACGCGTTGATCAGCTTCGGGTACTCGGACACGACCGACGTGCCGAAAGAGCGCCGCCATGTAGCCGATATCCGTTCGGGGTATGCCTCAGCCGTCAACAGCCTGAAACAGGCCGAGATCGACCTGATGAATACAACCCTGAAAGCTCCTTTTGCGGGGAAGATAGCGAACCTGCAGTCGAAAGTTTACGAAAAGCCGAACGATCCGTTCTGTACGCTGATCGACGACCGGACGTTCGACGTCGATTTCAACCTGCTGGAATCGGAGGTTGGCTTCGTGGCTGTCGGGCAGACTGTGAAAACGGCGTCGTTCAACCGGCCGGATCACTATTACGACGGCGTCGTAACGCAGATCAATCCGCTGGTAGACGACAAAGGACAGATCAACGTGCGGGCCAAGGTGAACAATACGGACGGAAAGTTGCTCGAAGGGATGAACGTTACGGTGCTGGTCGAGAATCTGGTGCGGGGACAGTTGGCCGTACCGAAAAGCGCCGTGGTGATCCGGGACAACCAGGAGGTGCTGTTTCGCCTGGGGCCGGAGAACAAAGCGATGTGGACTTATGTGAACGTGGTGATGTCGAACAGCGATTCGCACGTGGTCGCCCCGAACCTGGACAAGGGCGCCGAACTGAATGCTGGGGATGTGATCATTACTTCGGGTAATCTGAACCTGGCGGACGGTTCCCAGGTGGAAGTACGCAAACCGTAGGTTGAATTTCGTTTCCCGCCGGCGGTGGTTCGGCTGAGAAACAGGACGGAAGCGCATTCGTGTCGATGTTCGTCCGTTTAAAATGATTTTTTTATGATCAAACGCCTGATAGAACGCCCGGTCGCCGTCACGATGACCTTGATTGCCGTCCTCGTGCTCGGTTTCGTTTCGATCGGTATGTTGCCCGTTTCGCTGATGCCGGATATTCAGATACCGCAGATCACGGTGCGGGTGGTCGACGATAACGCTTCGGCCCGCGAATTGGATGCGACGATCGTTAAACCGTTGAAAAACCAATTGATGCAGGTTTCGCACCTGCGGGACATCACGACCGAAGCCAGGAATGGGACGGGAACGATTTTCATGCAGTTCGACCCCGGTTCGGACATCAATTACCTGTTCATCGAGACCAACGAAAAGATCGACCGGGCGATGAGTTCGTTGCCCCGCGACATGGAACGCCCGAAGGTGGTCAAAGCGAGCGCGACGGATATTCCGGCTTTCTTCATCAACATGAGCCTAACCGACGAGGACGATGACGGCGTCGTCGCATCGTCGCGCGAGCTGTTTCCCGTTTCGCCGAAATTCATGGAATTGAGCCGTTTCGCCGGGCAGGTGATCGCCAAACGGATCGAGCAGATCCCGCAGGTGGCCATGGTGGACGTCAGCGGACTCTCCTACCCCGAACTGTTGATCGTCCCCGACCGCAAAAAGCTCGAGTCGCTCGGAATCAGCGAGCAAACGCTCGAAAACGCCCTGCAACGCAACAACATCAAATTGGGAAATTTGACCATCCGGGAGGGGGAATACCAGTACGACATCCGGTTCGAATCGGACATTCTTTCCAAAAAGGATATTGAGAACGTGTACCTGAATATCCATGACCGGTTGTACCAGTTCAAAGATCTGGCGACGGTCATCGAGCATCCGCAACGGCGGCAGGGCATGGTGCGTTCCGATTCTCATAATGCGGTTTCGATGGCCGTCATCAAGCAGTCGGACGCGCAGATGAGCGATCTGCGGGCCGAGATCAACGGCTTGATGCAGCATTTCCGGAACGAGTATCCGCACGTACAGTTCACCGTTACCCGGGACCAGACGCAGTTGCTCGAATATTCGATCGGCAACCTGCGCAACGACATCATCGTGGGCGCTCTGCTGGCTTGTCTGATCATTTTCCTGTTCATGCAGGATTTCCGGACGCCGGTGCTGGTGACGATCACCATTCCGCTGGCGTTGATCGTGTCGTTGCTGTTCTTCCACCTGCTGGGTATCACGATCAATATCGTTTCGCTGTCGGGATTGGTGCTGGGGATCGGTATGATGGTGGACAATTCGATCGTCGTCATCGACAACATTTCGCAGCATTGGGACCGCGGCGAACCGCTGAAAGAAGCCGTGCCGGCCGCTACGAACGAAGTCTTCGGGCCGATGCTGAGCTCTGTGCTGACGACCTGCTCGGTATTCGTGCCGTTGATTTTTCTCAGCGGGATCGCCGGCTCGCTATTCTACGACCAGGCTATGGCCGTTGCGATCGGACTGTTTTCGTCGCTGATGGTTTCGGTGCTCGTCATTCCGGTCTATTATTATCTTTTTTATCGCAAAAGCCCTTTCCGCCCGACGAACCGTTACCTGGAAAAACTGGCTGTCGTGGATTTCCGAGGCGGGTACGAGCGGATACTGAAGTGGTTTTTCAGACACCAGCGATTCGTATGGATCTCGTTTATCGCCGTTTTCCCGGCATTGTGGTTCGTCTATACCGAGATCGATAAAGAGAAGTTGCCGCCGCTGACCCAGGACGACATGCTGATGAGCATCGACTGGAACAGCCGGATTTCGCCCGAGGACAACGACCGGCGTACCGACGCGCTGATGAGCGAAGTCGCCGATCTGGCGGCCCAGCGTACGGCAATGACCGGAATCCAGCAGTTCATCTTGTCGCATACCCGCGAGCTGAGCGCTTCTGAAGCGTTGGTGTATGTCCGGGCGAAAAGTCCGGATCATCTGCCGCAGATCAAAGAGCGGCTTGAAAAGCGTCTCAAGGAACAGTATCCGGACGCGATGTTTCATTTCGAAATGGCGGGTAATATCTTCGATATGATCTTCTCCGAAACCGAACCTCCGCTGGTTGCCCGGCTGAAACCGACCAACGGGCGGGCGCCCGATCCGGATAAACTGAACGCGCTGCTGGGGGAACTGAGCCGCGCCTTGCCCGACATTTATATCGAACCGGCCGTCTGGCAGGAACACGTGTTGTTCGTGGTGAAACCCCGCGTCATGGCACTGTACGGCATCGATTACAACACGGTTTTCAGCGCGCTGAAGAAAGCCACGAACCAAAACCGACTCTTTACGATCAACGAAGGGACTTTCTCGATCCCGGTGGTCAGCGGCAACCGGTCGCAATTGTCGGCGGATATTCTGGAAACGAAAGTGACCAACGGCGCCGGCGTCGACATCCCGCTCTCGATGCTGGTCGGCGAGACCCGAAGCCGCGATTTGAAAAACATCATCTCCGGTACCGAAGGCGATTTCTATCCGGTGAATGTCGACGCTTCGGATCGGCAGATTCCGCAGTTGATGAGTACGATCCGCGCCGTGGTACAGCAGAATGACGATTTCGACGTCGGTTTCTCGGGGAGTTACTTTTCGAACCGGACGATGATCGGCGAACTGATCGTCGTGCTGACCGTCGCTTTCCTGCTGTTGTTTTTTATCCTGGCTGCGCAATTCGAATCGCTGGTTCAGCCGCTGATCATCCTGTCCGAGATTCTGGTGGATATATTCGGCGCCCTGCTGATACTGTGGCTGCTCGGCGCCAGCATCAACCTAATGTCGCTGATCGGACTCGTAGTGATGTGCGGCGTTGTGATCAACGACTCGATCCTGAAAGTCGATACGATCAACAAACTGCGTAAGAACGGATATTCGTTGATCCGCGCGATCATGGAGGGCGGTTCGCGGCGCATCAAGCCGATCGTGATGACGAGTCTGACGACGATCCTTGCGGTGCTGCCGTTCTTGTACCGCGGCGACATGGGTTCCGACCTGCAGTATCCGCTGTCGTTGACCCTGATCAGCGGAATGATAGTCGGCACGGTGGTCAGCGTATTCTATGTTCCGGTGTTCTATTACACGATTTATAAAAGCAAGAAGAAACGATGACGGATTCCGGTGGAAATATTTTTTCGCGGATACCGTCCTATTCCGTCATTCTGATCATGATCGTGATGGTCGTGATCGGCGCCGGGATCATGCCGTTGCTCAATATCCAATATACGCCTTCCTCGAAGCAGAATAGCCTGAGCGTCAACTTCCGATGGAACGGGGCGTCGGCCCGGGTGATCGAAACCGAGGTGACGTCGAAAATCGAAGGCGTGCTGGCGGCCGTCAAAGGGGTCGATCACGTCAGCTCGGTGTCTTACCGGGAGGGAGGCAGCGTCAGCGTATCGTTCAAAAAAAATGTCAACGTCGATGTACTCCGATTCGAGATCGCGTCGCTGATGAGGCAAATTTATCCGAAATTACCCGAGGGCGTCTCCTACCCTTCGCTGTCGTCCGCCCCGTCCGGAGAACAGCTCTCCCCGGTGCTGATCTACACGTTGAACGCGGGCGTCCCCAGTCAGCAGATCCAGCAGTATGCCGAAGAGAACATCGTCAAGGAACTGGCCCGGATCAAAGGGGTTGGCAACATCGGTTTTTCAGGAGCTACGCCTTTCTATGTCGAAGTTTGTTTCGACCCGGATAAATTGGATAATTTCGGGATTTCGATCGACGAGCTGCACAACGGAATCAGTGCGGGGTTGGAACGCCAGGATATCGTCGGCAACATCGTCCAAGAAGACCGGCAGGGGGAAGTGAACGAAATCACCGTGATGCTCGGCAGCGGCGGCAGCCGGGTCGATTTCGAGTCGATTCCGATCAAAAATATCGACGGTACGATCGTATCGTTGGGCGATCTGGCTTCGGTGGCCTACAAAGAGCAGTTGCCGGCTTTCTATTTCAGAATCAACGGACTGAATACGATCAACCTGTCGGTGACTCCCGAAAAATACGTCAACACGATCGATCTGTCCAAACGAGTCAGGGAGCGGATGGAACAATTGGGACGAACTTTCCCTGACGGATATTCGGCGACGCTCAGCTACGATTCGTCGGACTATATCAAGGGCGAGTTGCGCAAGATCGTGTTCCGGACGGTGCTTTCGGTGATTATTCTGCTGTTGTTCGTTTTTCTGGTCAGCAGGAAATTACGCTACCTGTTCATCATCGTGGTAACGCTGGCGGCGAATATTTTCATCGCGTTCATTTTCTATTATTTTCTGAATCTGGAGATTCACCTCTACTCGCTGGCGGGAATTACCGTGTCGTTGGGGATTATCATCGACACTTCGATTATCATGATCGACCATTACGGCTATTACCGTGACCGGAAGGCGTTTATCGCCATTCTTGCGGCCGTGATGACTACGGTCGGTTCGCTCGCCATCGTATTTTTTCTTCCCGAGCAGCAGCGGGTGAACCTGGTCGATTTCTCGGCCGTGATGATCGTCAACCTGATGATCTCAATCGTCGTGGCGCTGATTTTCGTGCCGGCGTTGATGGACAAACTGCCGATCGCTCCGCGCAAGCGTAAAAACACCCGGCGGAAGATGAGGCGATTGCTGAGGTTCAACCGTATTTACGGGAGATACATTCTGTTCGGCAAACGACATAAATGGATCTTTATCGTCGTTATGATCTTGGGATTCGGGTTGCCGGTTCACCTGCTGCCCGAGCGGATCAAGACCGACCCGAATCAAGAAGACAAGTGGTGGCCGAAGACATATAACAAGACGATCGGCAGCGTATGGTATCAGGAAAACATGAAGTCGATCGTCGAGAAGTCGCTCGGCGGGAGTCTGCGGTTCTTTATGAAGAACATGTCGGGAGGGAATTATTACCGGGAGCCGCAGCGGACGACGCTGAGCATCCGAGCGGCGATGCCGGAAGGATGTACCGTGCAGCAGCTCAACGATATCATGAAGATGATGGAAAACTTCCTGAGCCAGTTCGACGAGATCGACATGTTCAAGACGAGTATTTACGGGTACAACGACGGTTCGATCGAAGTTACGTTTAAGAAAGATGCGGAGCATACCGGTTTTCCTCTTTTCCTGAAAAATACGGTAATCAGCCAGGCCATCAACTACGGCGGAGCTACATGGGGAGTCTACGGGATCGACCAGAACGGGTTCAACAATAACGTCTATTCGGGCTATAAGTCGCACCGGATCACGCTCACCGGCTACAATTACGATCAGTTGTACCGTTATGCGGAGGACGTCGTAAAGCAGATATCGAAAAACAAGCGCGTGGGCGATCCGGGGATTTACGGGCAGGTCAGATGGGGCAACAACCTGTCGCGTAACGAGTTTTACATCGCCTTCCATCCCGACCGGATCGCGCTGAACGGTATCGACCTGTACAGCCTGTACAATTCGATGCGGCAAAAGCTGTACAACGGGAACGTCGGTTCCTATTTCGACGGGGAGTCCAGCCTGCCTGTGGCGTTGGTGTCTTCGCAGCGCGACCGTTTCGACGTATGGCGTCTGTCTAACGAATACCTGCGGGTGAACGGGCAGAACGCGCGGTTTTCCGAGTTCGGCGATATCGCCAAACGGCGCACCGGAAACGACATTTACAAGGATAACCAGCAGTACCGGCTGATCGTTGCCTATGATTTCGTCGGGCCATACGAACTGGCCGAGAAGACGACCCGCACGGAAGTGGAACGTCTCAACGACGAAGTGTTGCCGATCGGTTTCAAAGCCGAGACGGACAGTTACAACTGGGGCGGCGGCGGACCCGGCGCCAACCGTCAGTACTGGCTGATCCTGCTGGTGATTACGATCATCTATTTCTGCTGCGCGGTGCTTTTCGAGTCGCTGACCGAACCGCTGATTATTCTGTCGCTGATCCCGATTTCGTTTATCGGGGTGTTCCTGACGTTCGGAATCACGGGGTATACGTTCGACCAGGGCGGTTTCGCCGCTTTCGTACTGCTGTGCGGAACCGTCGTGAACGCCGGGATCTATATCATCAACCACTACAATCTGACCTGCAAGGTCGGGAACGGAGTCTCGATGCACAATTTCCTGAAAGCGTACAATCATAAGATCATTCCCATTTCGCTGACGATCCTCTCGTCGGTGCTGGGATTGATTCCGTTTCTTTACGACGGCGAGTCCGAAGTATTCTGGTTCGCCTTCGCCGTCGGCACGATGGGCGGCATGTTGTTCTCGGTGATCGCGCTGGTATTCTTCCTGCCGTTGTTCGTTCCGGTCGGCCGCAGGCAGCGGCGCAAGCGGCGTAAAAAGCTTGCCGCTACCGCTGCCTGACGAGTTCCGTGATCTCCCCCGTCCGAAAACTGCTTCGGTTTCCGGTTGCGCGATGTTTTTTGGGGGATAATCTATATGTAGATAATCAGTGTCTTACGTCTTGTTATCGAGACTGTAGTTTGAGGTGGTAGACGATTAGTACGGGATTGTCGTTTTCGCTGATTTTCGCGGCGATTCGTTGCAGTTCGTCGCTTTGTCTTCCGTTGTTTTTGCAGATGGTTTCGGCGTTGTCGCGAAAACTCGACGGAGTCATGACCGAGACGAAATAGTCGTCCGCTCCGTAACAAGCCGTGTGCGGAATGAATGGAAAGCCGTTCAGTCGTTCCGCATTGTAACCGTCGGCTACGTAGGTTCCTCGCTTAGCCTGCTTGTCCCACAAAATCGATCCGCCGAGGTATTCGAACAGGATATACCGGTCGTTTTCGACCAGCCCGCGGATATACCGGAAATTCCGTTCGGCGGCCCGTTGCCTGATCTCTTCGAAATCGGTCTCCTTCTTTCCCGGCTTATAACTTTTCCCTTCGTTGAAATAGGTGATAACGTAGCAAGGCTCCCACGTGCCGTTCCGGTATCGAAGGATGGTATCGCTCAGCGGCAGCATCACGTGGTATGCATCGCCGTCGCGGCCGACCGGATTGGACGAATAGGAACTGTTGCCATGCCAAGTCAGTCGGGTTTTGCGGTACGGCTTCTGTTTTTTCAGGTTTGCCGGGTAGGTGGCGAGCAGGTTATTATTAGTAGAATTGACGCCATAACAAGCTATTACGGTGTTCGAATCGATTGAATAAAGTCGTTTGACATTGTGTAGCGTTGGCTCTATGTTCGTTTCGGAGTTCGGTACGTAGTTACCGTCAATGCCATAATGGAAAATTTTTCGTTTACCCGGATCTACAAGGATGACTTGTTTGAGTTGAGGATCGAAGTACCAAGCCGATAGCCCGAGATATTCACCAGGACCACGGCCAATTCGGCCGATTCGATTCAGGTATTTTCCCAAACTATCGAAAACGAGGATTTCGGATGAAGATCCGGCACCCGATGAGGTAACGAAAAATTTTCTGTCATGGTATCTTATGTCGGTAATATTGCTCAGTAGGCTATTGTCTCCGGTTTCAAGTGGGATAAAGTCGTAGGACACTATCAGCGAGTCGAGTTGTTCTATGGTTCTCTGAGTTACGTTTGTTCTGGAAATCAGTTCGCCGTTGTACGCAGTCAATTTATCGGACGAGGTGCATCCTGTTTGGAGTAGGATCAGTATATAAAATAAAGAAACTGTTTTATGTTTTAAGTTCATAGTTACGATTTATTTGGACGAAAAGAAGCCGCTGGAACACGTTCCGGCGACTTCTTTAATTCATTATTAATAGTTCTTTAGTCCATCATTAATAATGGTGTATCTTCTTTGGGACTCATCGCAGCAACTTCCATAACTTATCTGGCAGATGACCTCTTTATAAGAAACGGTATACGTCATGCCTTTTCGATATTGACTGTTGTATAAAGTTCCTTTTGAATATATCAACATGCCATCTTTCTCACATCGTCTGGTATCTGTTTTGACATTAGGATCTTCAGCTAAAATTGAATCATCGGCATAACCAGGACCGCATACTCCTCCTGATTCCCCTCCGGAAAGCGCTTCGACGTTTGCTGTTAATAAATTGGATGTTACACTGGCATTTTTCATCCACAAAGATGTGGTTACGGCACCTGCCAATAGCAGGATACTCGTCAAAATCAATCGTTTTTTCATGATTTTTGAAATTTAAATAAGTTAATAAATGAATTAATTTATCCTCTCCTTGGAATTGGATCGGATGGTTTATTTATTTATAATCTGATATTTACATACTTTTCCGTCGGGCGTTATTCCTTCGATAGCGATATCGTATTGCTGGTTTTTATGATCGTTTGAGTAGAATTCGATTTGGGCGGTGCCGTCCGGGCCGATTTGCAGATAAGGGTTCCAGTACAGCGTAGTACGGATATCGGGTTTTTCGTCGGCGATCTTTTCGGGTGTGTCGTATATCGGACTGTAGAACTCGACGCTTTCGGCATAACCGATTGTCCGATACATTTTAATCTCAGAGCCGACCGTCGAAACACCTTCTTTTAAGATTATCTCTATATGATTTTGACATTCGCCGCTACCGGATAAAGACATTATTTCTGTTGTCCTTACATTGCTGATATACAAAACGTCATCAATTATATAGTGAGCTAAATCGCTTATAGAACAACTCGTCCCATTAAGCGATAAAGTAACAGGAGCATAAAGTTTACTGAAATCAACTTTGGGATCTAATGGATTTGGCAACCCTTTTCTTTTTACAAACAAACCTCCCCCCACCCTTACCACTCCCGGCAAGAACATCATGTAGTTATACAGGGACATTGGTTTGTACTTAGCGAGCGCGGT
>NZ_QUDJ01000023.1:0-41893 GCF_003477565.1 Alistipes sp. AF48-12 | reverse complement strand
CGGCTTTTGGTTTTCCCGCCGTTTGTACGTACCTTGCATCGGTAAACGAATTTTGGTTTTCCCGCCGTTTGTACGTACCTTGCATCGGTAAACGAATAAATGCCTGATTTATGATTGTCGATACGTTATCAGGATCGGGGCGGTACGACGCCCTGCATCCCCGGTTCAAAAAAGCTTTCGATTATGCCGTCGCCCGAATGGATACGTTGGCTCCCGGGAAATACGCCATCGACGGAGACGATCTGTATATCGTAATCAGCGAAGGGTTGCTCCGGCCGGAGCAGGAAGCTCCTCTCGAAGCGCACGATCGATACATCGACGTACAGATCCCGCTCCGGGTTCGGGGCGAAGAGCGGTTCGGATGGCGTCCGCGCGAACGGTGTATTCTGCCCCGGGGCGAATTCGACGAAGCGGCCGATATTGTTTTTTTCGACGATAAGCCTTCGTGCTATGTGTCGCTGCATCCGGGGGAATTCGTCGTTTTTTTCCCGGAAGACGCGCACGCCCCGCTGATCGGCAGCGGCAATGTCCGGAAAGCGATCCTGAAGATCCGGGCTGTGTGAGAGCCGGCGTTCGCTATTCGAAAAGGCGGACGATCGCTTGTTTTTTCTGCCTTAGGTAGGTGACCGGGAACCGGAAGAAGGACACTTTGTTCCCTGAGACGGAGTATATTTTCAGCGAGTCCGGACAGTTGCCTCTCATCAGTCCGACGGCGGTCTTTTTATCGAAAGCGCTGAAATAGAGTTTACACTCTTTGTCGTCCCGGAGCAGAGCGCTGCGGTACAGGCCGCCGGCATAG
This sequence comes from Alistipes sp. AF48-12, assembly GCF_003477565.1. Lineage (NCBI taxonomy): Bacteria > Pseudomonadati > Bacteroidota > Bacteroidia > Bacteroidales > Rikenellaceae > Alistipes > Alistipes sp. AF48-12. The sequence goes on along the minus strand of NZ_QUDJ01000023.1, from coordinate 41,094 downwards.
AATGAGCCAGTTTCGGGGACGGGGCGAGCAACAGCCGCCGTTTTTCGAAAAAGAGTCCGTCGCGGCTGCTCCACAAGGTCAGGTTTCGGAAGTCGTAAATCACCATGTAATAGATGCTGTCGATCCGTTGTACGTCGATGTGCCAAGGGACGACGGCGGTGTCCGACAGCCGGCAATACTCTTTTTTCTGCCAATTTCTGCCATCGTCCGAGAACGAACGGCAAATGCTCCGGGATTCCCCGATATCGTTGATATACCACATGCAATACCGGCCGCCGATCTTTTGGATCGCGGGACTGACGATCATGCCTCCGGGGCCTTCGCGGACGACCGCCGGATCTTGGAGATCGATGACCGTTTCCCGTTCCGACCAGTGTATGCCGTCGGCGCTGTATTTTCGCAGGATGTATGTTTCGTCTCGCTGTGTGCGGCTGATGCGGTACCAGCACTCCAGCGTGTCGCCGTTCATCACCAGATGGGTGTCGGAAAAGAAATCCCGGTTCTCGATCTCGGTTTCGTTCAGGTCGTCGATCGGGTTGACCAAGTCGCCCGGCGTTTCCCAGTGTATGCCGTCGTGCGAGGCGTGGATGCACGGGTTTTCCCATCTGGCTCGGTAAGGAGGCAGGCCGTTCCAATCGCCGTCCGGCCCCAACGGGTAGGGCGTTTCCGCCATCCAGTAAGCATACCCGTTCCATCCTCCGGGAATGTATACCACCGAAGGATGGTAAGGTTGGGCGTTTCCTTCCGGCGTTTCGATGTCCAGCGGACTTTGGTTGTACGGTTCGAAAGCGAAATACCGATATACGTAGTCGATGGCGATCAATAGCGTGATTGCGAAAACGATATATCCGTATTTACGCTTGGTCCTAATTAGTTGCATGATGCAAAAGTAGACATATTTTCATACGTTGTATGCAGGATATAAGGTAAAATCCAAATAAATTCCGTCCGAAAAATTTGCAGATTCGAAAATTCGATATATATTTGCATTCGATTAATAGTTGTAATTAATACAAAATTGTAGATGATTCAGGATTTGCACCGTTATTTGATGGAATACGGCATCCGGCCTTCGTTGCAGCGGCTCGCGATCATGGAGTATCTCGTGACGCATCCGACGCATCCGACGGCCGACGAGATCCATACGGCGCTCAGTCCGTCGATGCCGACGCTTTCCAAAACGACGGTGTACAATACCCTGAAGTTGCTGGCTGCGCACCGCGCGATCCTGTTGCTCGATATCGACGAGCGGAACAGCCGTTTCGACGGGGATGTTTCTCCGCATGCGCATTTTCGTTGCCGGAGCTGCGGCGCGGTTTACGATCTGCCGTTGGCGGTCGATCCGGAAGCGTTGGAGGTGAGCGATCCGCGTCACGAAGTCGACGAAGTGCAGGTCTATTATAAAGGCTACTGCGAGCGGTGCCGGAAAAAATCGAACTAGTGGGTAAAATGAAATAATAACAGAATCAATCACTTAAAAACTTGATGGCTATGAAAAAGAAATTTATTTGTACGGTTTGCGGTTATGTTCACGAAGGGGATGCAGCTCCCGAATTTTGTCCGCAGTGTAAACAACCCGCGTCGAAATTTAAGGAAGTGGTCGAAGGAGAAGCGCTGACGTGGGCCGACGAACATGTGATCGGCGTGGCCAAAGGCGTAGACGAAGAGGTGCTCGAGGGTTTGAGAGCGCATTTTGCCGGCGAGTGCAGCGAGGTGGGCATGTACCTGGCGATGAGCCGTCAGGCCGACCGCGAGGGATATCCCGAAATTGCCGAGGCGTTCAAGCGTTACGCATGGGAGGAGGCAGAACATGCGTCGAAGTTTGCCGAACTGCTGGGTGAAGTGGTTTGGGATACCAAGACCAATGTGAAAGCCCGGATGGAAGCCGAAAGCGGCGCCTGCGAAGATAAGAAACGGATCGCTACCCGTGCCAAACAACTGGGACTGGATGCCATTCACGATACCGTCCACGAAATGTGCAAAGACGAAGCGCGTCACGGAAAAGGTTTCGAGGGACTTTACAACCGTTATTTTAAGAAATAACGATTCGAAAACGGATTTGACGGGCGGAACCCTCTGTGGCTCCGCCCGTTTTTCGTGTGCCGCGGGGTCGGATTTATTCGTCGGGGCGGGGGCTGTCCGGGATGTCGGGTACCGGATCGTTCGCACGAATGGAATCGTTGCGGAACGGAGGCGGATTTGTTTCCGAAAAATTATTAACTTTATCGCACGAACCTAACAGGGATGAATATGGAAGAGGTTGAGAAAGAGATTGATCTGGATGCCGAATATTACCAGCCGTTTTTGGATCTGGCGCGTTCGGTATTCGACGACGAGGTTTTCGGGGTGGTGCGTTCGGCATTGTGTCTGGCGGTCGACCGGTTGAAAGGGCTGGTTCGTCACGACGGGACGCCTTTCGTTACCCATTCGATCAATACCGCGATGATCGTGATTCAGGAGGTGGGACTCGGGCGGAATTCGACGGTCTCGACGCTGCTGCACGATGTGGTGCGCCTGCAGTTGATGGATGTTCATAAGCTCGGGAATCATTTCGGAAAACAGTGCGTCGGCATCTTGCAGGGGTTGTGCAACATCTCGGACGTCGATCCGAAAGTGGCCAACGACCAGGTCGATAATTTCCGGGAGCTGATCGTTTCTTATTCGACCGATCCCCGCGTGATTCTGATCAAGCTGGCCGACCGGCTCGAAGTGATGCGCCGTCTGGAGATTTTTCCGCCGGAGAAACGGGCCAAAAAATCGTGGGAAAGCCTGAACCTGTATGCCCAGATCGCGCATAAGCTGGGATTGTACAATATCAAATCCGAACTGGAGGATCTCGCCCTGATGCACCTGGAACCGGACGATTACGAGTACATCCGCAAGCGGTTGAACGAAACGGCCGCCGAACGCGAGGTATTTATCCGCCGGTTCGTGCGCCCGATCGAAGAAAAAATGCGGCATCTCGGGTTCAAATACCATTTGAAAAGCCGTACCAAGTCGATCTATTCGATTTGGCGCAAAATGAAGCGGATGCGAATCGGCTTCGACGAGGTGTTCGACCTGTTCGCGATCCGGATTATCATCGACTGTCCGCAGGAGCAGGAGAAGGCGCAGTGCTGGGCGATCTATTCGATCGTCACCGATTTTTATACGCCGAATCCCGACCGGATGCGGGACTGGATATCCATCCCGAAGTCGAACGGTTACGAATCGCTCCATACGACGGTCGTTTCCAATGAGGGGCGCTGGGTCGAGATACAGATTCGCAGCGAGCGGATGGACGAGGTCGCCGAACGCGGCGTGGCGGCCCATTGGCGTTACAAAGGCGTCAGCGGCGGAACGATGGGAACCGAGGAGTGGTTCACCAAGCTGCGCGAGATCATGGAGACGACTCAGCCGCAGGAGATCGCGCAGAAGTTCGATGCAAAGCTGTCGTCCGGCGAAATCTTCGTGTTCACGCCGAACGGCGACCTGCGCAAACTGAGCGAAGGGGCCACCGTGCTCGACTTCGCGTTCGATATCCATACCAATCTCGGAGCTACCTGCGTCGGCGGTAAGGTGAACCACCGTAACGTGTCGTTCCGCGAAGTGCTGCGCAACGGCGATATCGTCGAGATACTGACGTCGAAAACCCAGAAACCGAAAGCCGATTGGCTGAATATCGTCACCACGAGCAAAGCGCGCAACAAGATCCGGGCCTACATGCGCGAGGAGCAGGCCAAGGCGGCCAGTCTCGGGCGGGAGGAACTCGAACGCAAGATCAAGAACTGGAAACTCTCCATCACGATGGACGACGCCGTGATGGTGCTGAGCAAATACTACAAATTGCGGACGGGAACCGAGCTGTACGGGCAGATCGCACAACAGAAGATCATCCTGCCCGACATCAAGGAGATCCTGACCCGCCACCTGAACGGGACGCTGGACGACGGGCATCCGTTGAAAGCTCCGTCGGCCGCGAAGATCGTTTCGGACAACGACGACGCGCTGATTATCGACAATTCGCTAAGTAATATCGAATACAAACTGGCCAAGTGTTGCAATCCGATCTTCGGGGACGAAATATTCGGTTTCACGACGATCAACAGCGGGATTACGATCCACCGGCAGGATTGCCCGAACGCCCAGCGGCTGAAGGAACGTTACCCTTACCGGGTGTTGCCGGCGCGCTGGCAGCAGAACGCGGCGAAGGGCGCGTTCGTCGCGACAGTGCGTATCCAGGCCGAAGATGCGACCGGCCTGGTGAATAAAATCGCCGAAGTGATCAACCGCGACCTGAAGATCAATATCCGTTCGATGAGCCTGAACTCGTCGGGAGGAATGCTCTCCGGGTTGATCAACATCGAGGTGACCGGTACGCAATTGGTCGATGCCGTCGTCTATTCGCTGATGCGAATTAAAGGGGTGCAGAAAGTGTTCCGGGTAAATAAATAACCGCAGAGATGCCGGCTTCCACGCATATTTCTCTCAGCGAACTGCAGGCGCTTATCAAGCGCGGGATCGACAACGCCCATCCGCTGCCGTACTGGGTGACAGCGGAGATCAGCGAACTGAAGGTGAACTATTCCGGCCACTGTTACATCGAACTGGTCGAAAAAGGCGGGGCGAACCATGTGCCCAAAGCGAAAGCGAGCGCCGTGATTTGGCGCAGCGGTTATCCGATGATCGCGTCCTATTTCCAGGGAGCGACGGGCCAGGTCCTCGCAGCGGGGCTGAAGGTGCTGGTCAAGGTGGTCGTTTCGTACCACGAACTTTACGGATTGTCGCTGCAGATTACCGATATCGACCCGACCTATACGCTCGGCGACATGGAGCGCCAGCGACAGGAGACGATCCGGCGGTTGCGACAGGACGGCGTGTTCGACATGAACCGCGAGTTGCCGCTGCCTGCGGCGATTCAGCGGATTGCGGTGATCTCGTCGCGGAATGCGGCGGGTTATCAGGATTTTATGAAGGAGATTTCATCCTCTCCCTACGGATTCGAAATTACGTTGTTCGACGCTTTCATGCAGGGGGCCGAAGCCGAGGAGTCGATCGTCCGGGCATTGGGCGAGGCGGCCGACCGGGCGGACGGTTTCGATGCGCTGGTGCTGATCCGAGGGGGCGGTTCGCAGAGCGATCTGGGGTGCTTCAACAGCTATCGGCTGTGCTGTTACCTGGCGCAGTTCCCGCTGCCGGTGATCGCCGGGATCGGACATGATAAAGACCAGAGCGTGGCCGATCTGGTCGCGGCCGTTTCGTTGAAAACGCCGACTGCCGTGGCCGTGTACCTGAAAAACGGGATGGCCGAATTCGATGCCGGACTCGACGATATGAGGAAGGAACTGAAGGAGGCGGCACAGGCGTTTTTCCTGCAGCGGCGCAGCGCGTTGAGGGATGCGGCGTTCGCGCTGAACCGGATTTCGACGCAGGGGACGCAGGCGGTGCGGCTGCGGCTGGAACAGTTGCGGCGGTTGCGCTGCGGCATGGGGCGGCGCAAGCGATCCGCCGCCGGGAAGACCGCACGGCGGCGCTGCAGGCGCAATTGCGGCAATCGGCTCGTTTTGCCTTTTCGGACGCGAATTTCCGACTCGATAATTTGTCGGCCATGCTCAGACACCGCAGCCGGGAATACGTCGCATCCCGTACGAAAGCGTTATCTTTGCTGGGCGACCTGGCGGCTACGCGCGATCCGGACCGGATTCTCGACATGGGGTTTGCCGTCGTGCGCAGCGGCGGGAATATCGTGACCGATCCGGTCGGCTTGCAGGCGGGCGATTCGGTAGAGATCGTGATGAAACGCCGGACGATAGAAGCAGAAATCAAAAAAATCAAATAGATGGAAAAATCGAAAATTACATATGCGCAGGCGATCGCCGAAGTGGAGCAGATCCTCGAGCGGTTTAACAATGAGCAGATGAACGTCGACGAACTGGGCGCTCAGGTCAAACGGGCCGCCGAACTGATCCGGTTGTGCAAGGAACGGCTGCGAAAAGCCGAAAAAGAGGTCGACGAGGCCCTGAAAGAGGAGGAATAGCCCGATGAAGCAGTTGATCCGATTCGTATTGCGACATGTGCCGCGCCGTTATATCCAGCGGGTAGTGCATCTGTGCACGCCGCTTGTGGGGCTATTTTACGCCGGGAGCCGGGTGCAGTGCCCGGTGTGCGGCAACCGTTACCGGAAATTCATGCCCTACGGATACGTCAATTCGCGTGAAAATGCGTTGTGTCCGCATTGCCTGGCGCTCGAGCGGCACCGACTGATGTGGCTGTACCTGCAAAACGAAACCGACTTTTTCGAAGCGCCCGCGCGGGTGTTGCATATCGCTCCGGAGTATTGCTTCCTGAAGCGGTTCGGTCGGCTGCCGCAGTTGGATTACGTGACCGCCGATCTGGAGTCGCCGTTGGCGAAGGTTAAGATGGATGTGCAGCGAATCCCGTTTCCGGACGGGGAGTTCGACGTGATCTTCTGCAACCACATTTTGGAGCACGTCGACGACGACCGGCAGGCGATGCGGGAACTTTTCCGCGTGATGCGTCCGGGAGGCTGGGGGATCATGTTGTCGCCGGTCAATCCCGACCGCGAGACGACTTACGAAGATCCGTCGATCACCGATCCCGTGCAGCGTGAACTCCATTTCGGACAAAAAGATCACCTGCGTGATTACGGCAGGGATTACGGCGAGCGCTTGGCCGAAGCCGGGTTCGATGTCGAAGAGATCGACTACATCCGTTTCCTCAGTCCGGAAGCGGCGGCGTTGTACGGGCTGCGTTCGGAAATGATCTACCTCGTTCGGAAGGAATAAGGCTGGTTCGGGAAAAACGAACGCCTCTCTGCCGGAATGTACGTATCCGGCCGGGAGGCGTTTTTGTATCGGGCGGCGTCTTGCGTCAATCGATCGGTTCTGCGTCGAATTTCTGGATGTCGATGCCGACCGACAGTTTTTCGATCTGCGGCAGCAACGTCGTGAAATGCTTGGTCGCTTCGTGCTCGGCGAGCACTTCGGCGTTCTGCCAGACCTCGATGATCGCCAACCGCATCGGGTCGGTGGGATGCAAGTAAAATTCGTAGGAGATGTTGCCCGATTCCTGCTGCGAGGCTGTCGTAAGCGCTTCCAGCAGGGGCAGTACTTGCGGGCGGTTTTCTTCGGAGACCGTAATGGTTACGATAATGTTGATCATGGTATTTCGTTTTAAGTTAAACGTCGTTTCCGTTTAAACCGGGGCGTTGTTGAACGCCTCGGCGATCTGGTCGGCGATTTGGTCGACCGCCTGGGCCAGCTTGCCGCCGATCATCATCTTCATCATCATGTTCAGTTGCACATGCAGTACGATGCGCATCCGGGTGTCCTGCTCGTCGACGCTGACCAACTGCACCCAGAACGTGAAATCCATCGGGGAGCCGTCTTCGCCGGTCACTTTGACCAGCTTGTGCGGCTCTTTCTCGACGATCCGCAGGCTGACGGGAAACCCCTTCGCCTTGAACGAGCAGGTATTCTCCTCCGCCGTCCAGCCTTCCACTTTGTCGGCCAGTACCGGCGTGAGGTTGTCGAAGCGCGACAGGACGCTGTAAATCATCGAAGCCGGCCGCCGGATCCGGACGTGTTTGCTTTCGTATTTCTCCATTTTCGTGCCGCTTATTTTTTCCAGTTCGCCGGGTCGCGGCGCCACTCCTTCAGGGTCTGCAATTCGTCTTCGTGGACGTAGCCCTGGTTGACAGCCAGTTCGATCATCGTTTTGTAGTTGCTCAGTGTGTCGAGCTTCACGTCCGCTCCGGCGAAATTTTCTTCGGCGGTCGGAAAACCGTAGGTGAAGATCGCGACCATGCCCAGCACGTCGCATCCCCCCTCGCGCAGCGCTTCGACGGCGCTCAGGCTGCTGCCGCCGGTGGAGACCAGGTCTTCGACCACGACCACTTTGGCTCCCGGCCAGTATTCGCCCTCGACCTGGTTGGTCAGCCCGTGCGATTTCGGCGAGCTGCGGACGTAGATAAACGGCTTGCCCATTTTTTCGGCGACCAGTACGCCGTGCGCGATAGCTCCGGTGGCTACGCCGGCGATGATGTCCGCGTCGGGATATTTTTCGGAGATGATCTTCACGAATCCTTCGTAGATTTCCTTCCGGACGGCCGGATAGGAGAGGATCTTGCGGTTATCGCAGTAGATGGGCGAGTACCAGCCCGACGCCCAGGTGAAATGATTTGTCGGATTTAATTTAATTGCCTTAATTTGTAACAGACTTTCAGCGACTTTTTTGTCTAAATCACACATTATTACCATGTATAAAGTTTATATTGAAAACAGTGCCGTGCTGTTCGCGCAGCAGCTTCCGGCCGATCCGCAGGGCGAAGTATTCCGGGTGGCTCCCGGCGAAACGCCCGCTATTACAAAGTTCTTGCAAAAACTTCAATTTACCAAAAAGTTATACGTAATATCCGAAAATATTGAGCGTATTTTCGACGAATTCCGGGCATCGCTGCCTTTTATCGAGGCGGCCGGCGGCTTGGTGGTCGACGATGCGGCGAAAGTGCTGATGATTTTCCGCAACGGCCGCTGGGATTTGCCGAAGGGAAAACTCGAACCGGGCGAACGGATCGAAGACTGTGCCGTGCGGGAAGTCAGCGAGGAGTGCGGTCTGCGGATCGAAGAACTGCAACGGAAAGAGCCGATCACGCACACGTTCCACTGTTACCGGATTCGGGAGCAGTGGGTGCTGAAACGGACGGCTTGGTATCACATGCGCTACGTCGGAGGGCAACGACCGCAGCCGCAGACGGTCGAAGGGATTACCCGGGCCGAATGGATCGAGCCCGAACGGGTGCCCGAACTGCTGAGCGGCACCTATTATACGATCGGCGACGTTTTTCGGGAAGCCGGTTATCCGGTGCGGTAGGGCTGCCGGATACTAAACGTTCGAACGATGAAAAGAGGTTTGTTCTTTGTACTGAAAGCCGTATGCTGCGTATGGATGGTTTTGCCGTACGGCTGTTCTTTCCGAAAAAACGATGATAAGATGAGTGCTGACCATGTACTGACCGACGCCGAACGATCGGCGGGGATACTGACGCCCGAGGTAATGTGGAAAATAAAGAGAGTCGGCAGCGCCGCCCTTTCGCCCGACGGCCGTACCGTGCTTTATACGGTTACGACCTACGACATGAAAGAGAACAAGGGAGTGACCAACATCCGTTCGGCGCCGGTATCCGGGGGCAAATGGATCCGGGTCACCGATCCCGGCAGCAACGAGTCGTCGCCTCAGTGGAGCGCAGACGGACGTACGATCTATTTTATTTCCGACCACGGAGGCAGCGACCAGGTTTGGTGTGCGGCTCCGGACGGGAACAACCGTCGTCAGGTGACCGACATCCCCGGCGGCGTCGAGGGCTTTTCGGTCGCTCCGTCGGAGAACCGGCTGATGTACGTCGCCCGGGTGCCGGTCGAAAAGCGCAGTTCGCCGGAAATTTATCCCGATCTGGACCGTTCGAAGGCGAAGATTTACGACGACCTGATGGAGCGCCACTGGAATTATTGGGACGACGGGAGCTACCGTCATATTTTCATCGCTCCGCTGACGGGCGGCGCGAAAGTGACCGGAGGGACGGATATTATGCCGGGCGAGCCGTGGGATGCCCCGACGGCGCCCTATTTCGATATTTCGGAAATCGCGTGGAACCGCGCCGGAACCCAATTGGCCTATACCTGTAAGAAGCTGACCGGGAAAGCGTATGCGCTCAGCACCGATTCGGACGTGTACCTTTACGACCTTGCGTCCGGGCAGACGCGCAACCTGACCGAAGGGATGCCCGGGTACGACAAATATCCGGTTTTCTCGCCGGACGATTCGATGTTGGCGTTCACCAGTATGGAGCGGGCCGGGAACGAGTCGGACAAGAGCCGACTGTTCGTCGAAACGCTGGCTACCGGCGAAAAACGCTACCTGACCCGGAACTTCGATTACAATGCGGGAAACGTGCGTTGGGACGGGAACGGGACGTTGTATTTCATTGCGCCTGTGCGGGGAACCTATCAGGTGTGCCGGGTCGACCTGGCGGACGATTCGGTGCGCGTGCTGACCGCAGGGGCGCACGATGTCAATGCGATTACGCTGAACGGGGGCGAACTGGTCGGCGAAGTGACTTCGCTGTCCGCTCCGACCGAACTTTTCAGGATCGATCCGGCGGACGGAACGATGACCCGGATCACGAATACCAATCCGGAAATCTACGATCATATCCGGATGGGGGAGGTGCGCGAACGTTGGATACGGACTACCGACGGCCGGCAAATGTTGACGTGGGTCGTGCTGCCGCCGGATTTCGATTCGACCGAACGCTATCCGGCGCTGCTGTACTGTCAGGGAGGACCGCAAAGCGTCGTAAGCCAGTTCTGGAGTTACCGTTGGAATTTGCAGTTGATGGCGGCGCAGGGATACGTGGTCGTCGCACCGAACCGGCGCGGCGTGCCTTCGTTCGGACAGCAGTGGCTGGATCAGATTTCGGGCGATTACAGCGGGCAGAATATACGCGATTACCTGAGCGCGATCGACGATGTGGCCGCGGAACCGTGGGTGGACGGCGGCCGGTTGGGCTGCGTCGGGGCGAGCTACGGCGGATATTCGGTGTTTTTTCTGGCCGGGCATCATCAAAAACGCTTCAAAGCTTTTATAGCCCATTGCGGGATGTTCAATCTGGAGAGCATGTACGGGGCGACCGAGGAACTATGGTTTCCGAACAACGATCTGGGCGGTCCGTACTGGAGCGACGACACGACGGCGCAGCGGTCGTATGCCAATTCGCCCCATAAGTTCGTGAAAAATTGGGATACTCCGATTCTGATTTTTTCGGGTCAGGGCGATTTTCGGATTCCGTATACCGAGAGCTTGCAGGCCTTTACGGCGGCCCGGCTGATGGGGGTGCCGAGCCGGTTGGTGTCGTTCGAAGACGAGGCACACCAGATTTTCAAACCGCAGAATTCTTTGGTTTGGAACCGGGAGTTTTTCGGATGGCTCGATAAATATTTGAAGCATACGGAGACCGATTCGGCGCAGTCCCCCGATTCGTCGAAAAGATAACCCGGAACAGGATTTTTCTCCGGATAATACGGAGAAAGCGAAAAACAAGCGGGACGGACTTCGAAGTCCGCCCCGCTCGGGTTATAGGATCGGATGTCCGATTCCCGGTTCCGTTAGAAGAATTTCACACGGTTGTCGGTGATCTTGCTCTGTTCGGTCAACGCCTGGTTGACGCGCTCCATAATATAGGCCTGCGCGCTCGCTTCGAGGCGTACCTTTTCGCTTTCCGGGGTTACGTTGTCCACTTTGGCTCTCGAAGTTACGTCGAACAGGAAGACGCCTTTCTGTCCGGCAACGGGTTTCGACAGCGTATTTTCCTTCGCTCCGGTAACGGCTCCGATCAACTTCGGTTCTACGCCGACGCTTTCGATGTAGAACGAGTTGAAGTCGATGTTAGCCGCTTCTTTGACTTCCAGGTTCAGTTTGGATGCCACTTCGGCCAGCGAGCTTCCGGTCATCTCCTGAGCCAGGATCTCGCCTTTTTTCTGTTCGCGCAGGATCGAAACGATCTGCGGAGATACGGTTTCGAGCGGTGCGATTCCGTCTCCCGAAACGCCGGTGATGGCGGCGATTACGTAGTTGCCGTCCACTTCCATGATGGCGGATACGTCGCCTTTGTTTCCGTTGTAGGCCCAGCGGACGATTTCACGCGAATTGTTGATGCCGCTGACGTTGCGGTCGGTATTTTTTATCCGTACGACCCGTTTCGACAGCGAATTGTCCGTAGCCGCTTTTTCGAAGTTTTCGTACGATCCGGCCGCTTCGCTGATGAATTTGCTGGCGTTGGCGTAGATGGTTTGCTGGGTCGTTTCGCTCGGTTCGATTTTATAGGTGATCGTGGCCAACTGCACTTTTTTCTTCGGTTCGCTCTTGTAGGTTACCTGTCCGACATGGATACCGAACTGCGTCTGGACGGTGAAATAGTCGCCCTTGTTCGTTTCCAGGACGGCTTCGCTGAATTCCGGAACCATCTGTTCGGGCTGGAAGACGCCCAGGTCGCCGTCTTTCGCTTTCGCTCCGGGGTCCTGCGAATAGGTCGCCGAAAGTTCTGCGAAGGAGGCGCCGCCTTTCAACGCGTTCAGAATGCTGTCCGCAGTGGCCTTCTGGTCGGCTCCGATCAGGATGTGACGCGCTCCGACCGAGTCCGGCAGCATTTTGGAATCGGCCACGCGGGCCATCGTGTACATGTCTCCTTCTTTGGTCGGGCCGTACATTCCGTTGCTGTTCGCTCCGAAGGCGAACGCGGCCAGTTCGGCGGGCAACTGATCTTCCGTGAAATACCGTTTTTCGGTCGGGTTCTGGGAGTTCAGCGTGGCGTATTGCAGCGGGGTTTCGCTGACGGCGAATTCCGCGGCGATCTCGTTGATGTGCTTTTCGGCATCGACGTAATCGCTGTCCGAAGGCAATACGTCGAACAGTACGTATTCGATGTCGCGCGAAGCCGTCTGGCGGAAAATATTCTTATGAGCGTCGTAATATTTTTTGACTTCGGCTTGCGAGATGTCGATCGTCGAATCGGCGACCTGCGAATAGTCCTTGACGATGTACGAAATGGCATTGGTTATGTCGGAATTGGCGACGCCCTGTTCCACTTCGAGATCCGTAACGTACATTCCCTTGGCGACCAGCGTGATGTATTTGGACAGGTAACGCTGCTGAATCATCTGGTCTTTGATGAAGTTCCAAACCAGCGCCGCGGTGGGATCTTTGTCTATCTGGGTCACGAAATTGCGCACGATCGCGGGGTCGAAGGTTCCTGTGTTGGGATTCGTGAAAGTGGTGCGGATCACCGGCGAGATGAACGAACCGTCCACCATGTCGATCTGCTCGTTCTCGCTGACCTGAAGTCCCGATTGTTCGAAGCCGGGCTCCCAGGCGTACTGCATGATCAGCGCCTGCCATACTTGGTTTTTCACATTCTCCTGCTGCTCGGCCGAAAGGCTCTGCGATCCGTACATGGTCTCCAGGGCTTTCGTATAAACGTCGACCTTATCGGCGAATTCGGCGTAACCGATTTTCTCGCCGTTGATCGTGCCGACTTTCATTTTGCGATCGTTCATCAGCTTGGCTCCCGTGTTCCCGAAATCGCCCAACAGAAAAGAGAGCAGAGCGATTCCGATCACCACGGACACGATAATTCCGCCCCGGGTCCTTAATGTGTTTAATGTTGCCATATTAGAGATTTAGTTTTTGTTTACTGCGTTTGAAACATATAACAGGTTCCAAAGGTAATAAAATTCTTTTTTGTAATAACAAAACGGAGTTAAGATTCTCCATTTTTCTCCCCGCTGCGTCCGGTTCGGGCCCGTTTTGCGGTCTTTTCAGAGGATCGTGACGCGTACCAGTTCGATTTTAGAGGCGTTTACGCGCAGGATTTTGAGCCGTTTGTTGTCTGCCAGGATGGTTTCGCCGACTCCGGGTATGCCCTGGTACTTCGAAATTACATAGCCTGCCAGCGTGTCGTAGTCGTCGCTTTCGGGGAAGTCGAGCCGGTATTTTTCGTTGATGGCTTCGATCTCGAGCCGGCCCGAAAACAGGAACTCCGTGTCGCTCATCTTTTTCTCCACCAGATCCTGCGAGTCGTGTTCGTCTTCGATCTCTCCGAAGATCTCTTCGAGGATATCCTCGCTGGTCACCATGCCGGCCGTCCCTCCGAACTCGTCGATCACCACCGCCACCGAATGGTGTTTCTTGATAAAGGTGGCCAGCAGTTTCCGGGTCGGCATACTTTCCGGCACGTAATCCACCTTGTTAATGATTTCCAGGATGCTTCCGGGTTGCTGGAACAGGTTTTTGGTATGGATGAAACCGATGATGTTGTCGATACTCCCGTCGTAGACCAGCAATCGCGAAAACTGCGTTTCGACGAAACGTCTGGTCGCTTCTTCGACCGGACAGTTCTGTTCGACCGCTTCGATGTCGACGCGGGGAACCATGCAGTCGCGCACCAGCCGGTCGGAAAAGTCGAGCGCGTTTTGGAACAGGCGGATGTCTTTTTCGTTTTGCTGCTGTTCGGGGCTGTCCGAGACTTCGTCCAGCAGGTGGGCCAGATCCACTTTGTTGAACGTGTTGATCCGCTGTTCGCGGTTCAGCGACAACCCGAAGATTTTGAAGATACCCACCGCGATCAGAGTCGTCAGTTTAGCGACCGGATAGAACAGCAGGTAGAAAAAGTAGACCGGGACCGCAAAGTTTTTATAGTAGAAATTCGGGTTCAGGTGTACGACCGCCTTCGGGATGAATTCGGCCGTGAAGATGATGATCAGCGTCGATACCAGCGTTTCGATCACGTAGGACGCGCCGTTGCCGAGGATCAGTCCGCTCCGGACGAGCAACAGTTGGATCAATACGCTCATCTGCAATGAGTAGATGACCAATGCCAGGTTGTTGCCCACCAGAATCGTCGTGATGTACTGTCCCGGATATTTCGAGAACAGGCCGGCCACGTAGCCGAACGCCCGGCTTTGTTTCTTTTCGATTTCGAGTTTCAGTTTGTTCGACGACAGGAACGCGATCTCCATACCCGAAAAAAATGCGGATAGAGCCAGCGAAACGACGACGGTAATGATGACGGCAAGCATGCTGTTCGGTTGCGTTTTTCGAGAAGCGGGGTAGACGATTCCGCTTTCCCGTCGCAAAGATATGAATTTTCCGGATTGATTCGTCCGGTCGGGTACGCTATTGAACGGCGATCGGCTCCGGTTTTTACGTAAGAGCGGTTGCCGTCCGCGAAAACCGGAAAATAGGGTGGGCGTTCGGAACGGTCGGCCCCGTGCCGTTGCGGTTTACGAAACGTCTTAACGGATCCGAATGGCCGGCAACGCTTTTTGCAGCGTTTCCCGGTCGACCTCGAAATAGTGGTAGGGGTACAGGTAGGTCGGACGGATCAGCCGGGCCGTTTCGACGAACATCTGGTCGCTCATCGTGTAGGGCAGGTTTTTCGGCAGGAAGGCGATATCGACCGGACCCAGCTTTTCCATCTCCGGGATCAGTTCGGTGTCTCCAGCGATATAGATCCGCAGGTTCGCCACTTCGAGCAGATAGCCGTTTCCTTCGCCTTTAATATGGAACGGAACCCCCGGCGAACGCATGGCGATCCGGTTGTAGGCGGCTGTGGCGCGTATGCGGAATTCGTTCCAGGCGGTTTCTTCTCCGTTTTTCAGCGCTTGGCCGCGCCCGAGTTCGCGGATCGCCAACGGGCTGCCGATGATCTGCGTCGAGGGCTTCTCGATATCGGCGATCGCGAAGGAGTCCAGGTGGTCGCCGTGATGGTGGGTGATCAGGATCAGGTCGGCTTTCGGAAGCCCGCTGTAATCGGCTATGTCGCCGTAAGGATCGACGTGGATGATTTCGTCCCCGTAGCGAAACATTACCGAAGCGTGACCGATGTAGGTCACTTCGAGCGTTTTGTCGGTAGTCGGATATGTATCGGTCATAATCGTTCTTTTTGAAATTTTGTTTGACAAGCGTAAATTTACGAATAGTTTGTAATTTTGTCGCGCAAAAATTGATTTGATCCATAATGAAACCTTATCTTACAATCGGGATGCTCGTTATCTCCAATATTTTCATGACTTTCGCATGGTACGGACAGCTGCATCTGCGGGGGCAGCGTTGGTTCGACACGCTGCCCCAGTTGCTGGTGATCGTGTTCTGCTGGAGCATCGCGTTTTTCGAATACATTTTCCTGGTGCCGGCCAACCGGATCGGGTTTCAGGGGAACGGAGGGCCCTTCACGCTTTTCCAATTGAAAATTATTCAGGAGGTGGTTTCTCTCACCGTGTTCACCGTATTCGCCCTGACTTTTTTCAAAACCGAGACGTTCCGCTGGAACCATCTGATGGCTTTCGTGTGCATGGTGATGGCGGTCTATTTTATTTTTAAAAAGTAATTGCCGGAAAAGTTTTTTCTCGGAGAAAATTCGAAACCGGACGGAGCCGGGTACGGATCGGCGCTCGTATCCGGTGACAGTGAATCGTTTTGTCTTGAATCTGGTAACGAAGCGGCCCGAAATATTTCGGGCCGCTTCGTTTGTTTTTTATTTCCTCCGACCGTTCCGGCGGGAGGTCGGTGTCCGCTTCCGGACGGTACTGTCAGGCGCGGGTTTGTCCGTCTCCTTCGACGATGTATTTGTAAGAGGTCAGCTCCTGAAGCGCCATAGGGCCTCGGGCATGCAGCTTCTGCGTGCTGATCCCGATTTCGGCTCCGAGGCCGAACTGGGCGCCGTCCGTAAAGGCGGTCGATACGTTGGCGTATACGCAGGCGGCGTCGACCCGCTGTAAGAACAGTCGGATCGTCTCCGGGTTTTCCGATACGATGGCTTCGCTGTGCCGCGACGAGTAGCGCGCGATGTGTCGGATCGCCTCGTCGACCGAGTCGACCGTTTTCACCGACATGCGGTAGGAGAGGAACTCCGTCCCGAAGCTGTGTTCGTCGGCCGGTTGCAGCAGTTCCGCCGGATAGTGCCCGTTCAGGGCTTTCCATGCCTCTCCGTCGGCAAGGATAACGACGTTTTTGCCGGCCAGCGGCGCGCATAAGGCGGCCAGGTCGGCGAGCCTGTCCCGATGGAAAACGAGGCAGTCGAGCGCGTTGCATACGCTTACGCGGCGCGTTTTGGCGTTCAGTACGATGGCGGTTCCCTTTTTCAGGTCTCCGTCGCGGTCGAAATAGGTGTGGCAAATGCCCGCTCCCGTTTCGATGACCGGGACGTGCGCGTTCTGCCGGACGAAGTCGATCAGCCTTTGCTGCCGCGCGGAATGATTAGGTCGACGTAACCCACGGCGTTTAGCAGTTCGGCGGTCGCCGCTCGGTCGGCCGGCATCAGCGTTACGCAGTTTTCGTCCAATCCCTGTTCGCGCAACACCTCCCGGATGACCCGGACGATCGCCTCGTTCGAACACCGGGCGTCGCTGCCTCCTTTCAGGATGCAGGCGTTGCCGGATTTCAGGCACAGCGAGAAAACGTCGAATCCGACGTTCGGCCGCGCTTCGTAAATCACGCCGATCACGCCGAACGGTACGCTTACTTTCGTGATTTTCATTCCGTTCGGACGGACTGTTTCGCTCAGTATTTTTCCCAGCGGCGACGGCAGCGACGCGACATTGCGGATGTCGGCGGCGATGCCCGCGATGCGTTCGCGGTTCAGCAGCAGGCGGTCGTACATCGGGTCGGACGGCTCCATCCGCGCCAGGTCCTCCCGGTTGGCTTCGAGGATTTCGTCCGTGTGCTTTTCGGCGGCGTCGGCCAGTGCGGTCAGCGTCCGGTCGATTTTCGATGCGGAAACGCAGTTCAATTCCCGCGACGCTTCGAGCGCTTTTTCAAAACAGTCTTTCAGTTGCATGGCTTTCTGTATCGTTTGTTAATCGTTTTCCTGTCAGTCGAGGTATAGGTAGTCGTAATGGACGACCGGCCTTCCTCCTTTTTGCCCCATCGTTTGGCGCGCTTGGCGCTGCTACAGGCGACGCGCCCGACCCCGATCGGTTCGCCGTCCGGGGCGACGATGCGGACGATATCGTCCTTCTCGAACTCTCCTTCCACACGGTTTACGCCGATCGGCAGCAGGCTCGTCGCCGACGGGCCCGTCAGAGCCGTATAAGCGCATTCGTTGATGTGCAGCTCGCCTTTGGCGAATCCTTCCGAATGGGCGATCCATTTTTTGACCTGCGAGATCGTTCGCGGGGCCGGAACGAAGCGCGTCGAGACGACTTCGGATCGTTCGGCCAACAGTTGCGGCAGGATGTTGTCTCGTTTGCCGTTCGCCACGATTACCTCGATCCCTTCGTCGGCCACCTTCATCGCGATTCGGCATTTGGTCAGCATACCTCCGCGGCCGAACTGCGATTTCCCGGTGCAGATGTACTGCGCCAGGTCGTCGCGTTGCGAGCCGATTTCCCGCAGTACGCTCGATGCGGGGTCTGCCGGGTTGCCGTTGTAGATGCCGTCGATGTTGCTGAGGATAATCAGCGCCTCGACGTCCATCATCGCGGCGATCAGGCCCGACAGCTCGTCGTTGTCGGTGAACATCAGTTCCGTCAGCGAGATCGTGTCGTTCTCGTTGACGATCGGGATCACGCCGTTTTCGAGCATCACCGACATGCAGTGCTGCTGGTTCAGGTAGTGGCGCCGCGTCGAAAAGTTCTCTTTGGTCGTCAGCACCTGTCCGCAGGTGATGCCGTATTCGCGGAACAACTCGTAGTAGTGGTTGATCAGCTTCACCTGTCCGACGGCCGAAAAGAGCTGGCGGGCCGAAACGGAATCCAGTTTCCGTTGCGTCTTCAGCTCGTTGCGTCCCGATGCGACGGCCCCCGACGACACGAGAATCACCTCGACGCCTGCGCGGTGCAGCGCGGCGAGCTGGTCGGTCAGCGCCGACATCCGCGTCGTGTCGAGCGTCCCGTCCGGGCGGGTCAGCACGTTGCTGCCTACCTTTACGACAATCCGTTTGAATCTGTATGAGTTGTTCATAATCTTTGCTGTACGGTCGTTAACGGCTTTTGAGCAATCCGGCGCGGACGGCTTCGCTGAAACCGCCTTCGGCCATCGCGTCGAGTCCTTTCAGCGTCAGTCCGCCGGGCGTGGTCACCTTGTCGATCTCGGTTTGCGGCATCGTGCCGTTGGCTTGCAGCAGGGCGAGCGCGCCGCGCATCGTCTGCATGACGATCTCGCGCGACTGGGTTTCGTCGAAGCCCAGTTCGACGCCTCCTTTGATCGAGTCGCCGAGGTATTTCAGCGCGAAAGCGATTCCGCACGACGCCAGCGAAGTGCCGGCCGCCATCATCGCTTCCGATACCACTACGGTCTGTCCGAGTTCTTTGAACAGCGTGACCACGGCATTCAGCTGGCTTTCCGAAGCGCCGTCCGATGCGATGAACGTGACGCTCTCGCGCAGCGAGATCGCCGTATTCGGGATCAGCCGCAGCAACGCCGGGCGGACGTCTTTCCCGTTGTCGAGCATGGTTTTCAGTTTTTCGAAGCTGACGCCCGCCACGACCGATGCGAGGCATTGCCGGTCGAAGTTGAGTTTATCCCGGAACGTGGCGGATACCTCTTCGGCCAGCCACGGTTTGACGGCCAGGATGATCAGGTCGGCTCCTTCTACGGCCGCGGCGTTATCCTGAGACGTCCGGATCGCGGAGTTCAGGCCCTTGATTCGTTCGAGCGCGGCGGCTGAAGGATCCGCTACGGTCAGATCCGATGCTTTCATCAATGTGCTGGCCGCCAGTCCTCCGGCGATGGCGCCGCCGATGTTGCCTCCTCCGATAATCGTGATTTTCATGGTTTCGATGTTTTATTTTTTTATTGAAACGTATGCTATTAACTTACAAAATTACGAAAAATCTCTGGAAAAGACGAGCAGAAAGGGAGAAAGGTACGCGAAATAATTATAAATAAAGTGTTTGCGGAAATAAAAGAGGACAAGGGGAAAAACGGGGTAACGCAAAGGAAGGCGGATTTATGAAGTAGTACGGTTTTCAAATCGTTACCCGCTGAAAGATGCTTTCTCAGTAAAACAACCTCTATTTGTGACAGCGGTGCCATAGACGAGTTCCGTTACTGTTTTGATGGCGACGGCAAGTTTCCTGTCGCTATTGTCCTTGGTTCTGACGGCATAGATGATTCTTTCGACACAGAGGAAAATCAAGTAAATTTCTACGTCCAGACTTTGGAATCCATAGTCAAAAATGGCATTGATACTGAAAAAACAACATTTTTATTTTTAAGCTTCGGCAGCAAAGACACGCCCCGCCCTTCTCAAAAAAGACGCGGCGGGAAACGGAAAATCGACGTATGTCCGAAAACTCCCCGAATTTTTTCGTTAATTTTGTACCGGACAAATTGCTCGAATCGTATGGACTTCGGATTTTTGAAAATCGCAGCCGCCACACCGGGCGTGAAGGCGGGGGATTGCAGCCATAACATCGCCCGAATCGCCGGATTGATTCGGGAAGCCGACCGGCAAGGCGTCTCCGTCGCGGCATTTCCGGAGCTCTGCATCACCGGATACACCTGCGGCGACCTGTTCGGCCAGCCTTTCCTGATCGAACAAGCCGAACGGGCTCTCGCACGGCTGCTCGCCGACACGGCCTCCTGCCGGACGGTCTGTATCGCCGGTATGCCGCTGGCTGTCGACAACCGGCTCTACAATACGGCCGTCGTATTCGGCTCCGGCATCATTTTCGGAGTCGTGCCGAAGACTTACCTGCCGAATTACGACGAATTTTACGAAGCGCGCTGGTTCGCCTCCGGCGCGGAACCCCACCGCGAAACGGTCGAACTGTGCGGACAGCAAGTTCCGTTCTCGACCGACCTGCTTTTCGAAGACGGGAAAGTCTGTTTCGGTGTCGAAATCTGCGAAGATCTGTGGGTTCCGCACCCGCCGTCCTCCCGCCTCGCAGTGGCCGGGGCCACCCTGCTGGTCAATCTGTCGGCAAGCGACGAAATGGTCGGCAAGCACGCTTATCTCCGTTCGCTGATCGCCCAGCAGTCGGCCCGCACGCTGTCGGCTTACCTGTACAGCTCGGCCGGATTCGGCGAATCTTCGACCGACGTGGTTTTCGCCGGCAACGGCCTGATCGCCGAAAACGGAATCTTTCTGAACGAATCGGAACGCTTCTCGCTCGAAGAACAACTGACCGTAGCGGAAACGGACATCGAACGGCTGCTGACCCTGCGGCGCAAAACCAATACCTTTGCATCCTACGGCAGCGGCACGCTCTGCAAACGCATCCCGGTCGCCCTGCGCGCCGACCGCGAACAGTTTCCGGTCGAACGCGGTTTCAATCCGAGCCCGTTCATCCCGGACGATCCGCAGCAAATGCAGCAGCGCTGCGAAGAAATCTTCAGCATCCAGGTCGGCGGACTGGCGCAGCGCATCCGGCATACCGGCACGCATTCGGCCGTCGTCGGTATCTCCGGCGGGCTCGATTCGACGCTCGCCCTGCTGGTAGCCGTCCGCACGTTCGACAAGTTGGGACTCCCGCGCCGCAACATTCTCGGCGTCACGATGCCCGGTTTCGGAACGACCGACCGCACCCATACCAACGCCCTGCGACTGATGGAATCGCTCGGGGTCGGCATCCGCGAAATCAGCATCCGCGAAGCCTGCGCCGTCCATTTCCGCGACATCGGGATGGACGACGCCGACCGCAGCGTCGCCTACGAAAACGCCCAGGCCCGCGAACGCACGCAGATCCTAATGGATCTGGCCAACCGCACGGGCGGACTGGTGATCGGCACCGGCGACCTTTCCGAACTGGCGCTGGGCTGGGCTACTTACAACGGCGACCACATGTCGATGTACGGAGTCAATTGCGGGGTTCCGAAAACCCTCGTTCGCCACCTGGTGCGCTGGGTGGCCGCGCATCCCGACTACGAAGTCGCCCGGGGGTGGTTGCTCGACATCGTCGACACCCCGATCAGTCCGGAGCTGCTGCCTGCCGACGAAAAGGGCGAAATCGTACAAAAGACCGAAGACCTGGTCGGCCCTTACGAACTGCACGACTTTTTTCTGTACCATTTCGTCCGGTTCGGCTGCCGCCCGGCCAAACTCCATTTCATGGCCTGCCGGGCGTTCGCCGGAAAATACGACGCGAAAACCGTCAAAAAGTGGCTGACCGTATTCTTACGGCGTTTCTTCTCGCAACAGTTCAAACGATCGGCATTGCCCGACGGGCCGAAAGTGGGATCGGTCAGTCTGTCGCCCCGCGGGGACTGGCGTATGCCGAGCGACGCTTCGCCCGCCATGTGGATCCGCGAAGCGGAAAGCCTGTAAATAATGGACCAAAAAATAGCGAAAAATCATTTTTTTTATTTTCCTTTGTAACGAACGGCGCGTATAAAGCATCTTATAAAACATAACGGATCGCCATGCTCCGCAAGGAAAACGCGATCCGGGCCATGAAACCAATAACCGTAAAACGAAATACGCTATTATGAAAAAACTCATCTCGTTTTCAGCGTTGTGCCTGACGATTGTGCTGTCGGTTCAATCCGTATCGGCACAGGGAACGACTACCCTGATCATGAAGGACGGCACACAGCAAGAAGCTACCTCCGCTCGCCGTTCTATTCGACGATCCAGTACGTTGATCTGAGCCAGAGTCCCACCGCCAAGCCCCGTCGCTATCCGATCGGAGAGATCGACCGCATCGTCATGGTCGGGCTCGACGGCGATACCGTCAATTATGTCCGGGAGATTCGCTACCGAATGTTCAAATCGAACTCTCCGGACACTAAAAAAGAGAAAGGCCGTTACCGGATGCCCGTCCTGTTTCGCGAAGATTACCGGGGCAAGGACGGCATCGCGCTGCTGACCGAATTCCGCGAAACGGAACAGACGACCGGCCTGCGCACCGCTCTGCAGAAAGAACGCTGGTGCTACGTAAAACTCAAAGACGAACCCGCCGCGCGGGTACTGTCGGTCAGCACCGCGGGAGAGAACCCCGAAAGCACGCAGAAAAACTTCGTCCGGTTCGCCAAACAGACTTTCGCCAACTATCCGGATCTGGTGCAACGAATCGAGAGCAACGAATTTTCGGTCAAGGACCCGCTCAAATTGGTAAAGGCCTACGAGGCGATCGTGACATACTGACAAGGCCTTCCTCCCTCCCGCTCCCAAACGGACGAAGAAAAGATAAGACGAAGGAATCCGTTCGGCGTTTGTAAAAATTGGCCATCTGTATAAAAACCTATCGGAAAGACGTTTCCGATAAATGCGATCATTTCATGAAACCATTGATTAAACTTACCGGCTTTGTCAAAAGTTGTCTGTTATTGTTGCCGATAACATTCCTATTTTATCCTTTCACAAAATTGATGTTATTTCTATCCTACCTAAACAAGCTGTTGGTATGGATATACGGGAATAAAAAGAAATTCGAATACCGCGAACCCGTCGCTTTCAACCGGAATTACAACAACAGATACAATCTATACAAATACATATCGGACAATTATTTAAAGGACAATTCCGAAATCGTTTATCTCGAGTTCGGAGTCGCCGGAGGCACCTCGTTCAAATGGTGGTTGAATGAGAATAAAAACGATTCTTCCCGTTTTTACGGATTCGATACTTTCGAAGGTCTTCCTGAGAATTGGGGCATGTTTTTTCGAAAAGGAGACATGCAGCATCAAGAATCACAGGTACAAGATAATCGCGTAAAGTTTGTCAAAGGATTGTTCCAGGATACTTTGGTTCCGTTTATCCAAGAAAATAGGGGTGACTTAAAATCCGCTGTCCGGAAGATCGTACATATGGACGCAGACCTTTATTCTTCCACGATTTTTGTCTTAACTCAGCTTTATCCGTATCTGCAACCGGGCGATATCATTCTATTCGACGAATTTAACGTGCCTTTGCACGAATTCAAAGCCTTTAATGAGTTTACAAAGGCATTTTATATCGAACTGAAACCTTTAGGCGCGGTCAACAATTACCTCCAGGTTGCTTTTGTGGTTAAATAAAAATGCATTCGTAATTCCCAAATCTTTTGAAACGCCCACAAATAAAACTACCCGTCATGAAAAGTCTAAACGTCGCCGTACTGTCCCTGCTGTTGTTCGCAGGCGCCGCAGCGAACGGCCGGCCGACTGCCGGCGATCCGGCCGCCCCGGTAAAAACGGAAACAGGCAAAGACTCCGTTACCGCAAAAGCCGACGTATTACCCTCTTTCCGCGGAGGACCGGAACGCCTTGCCGAATATCTCAGGGTCAACCTGCGTTACCCGAAAGAAGAGGTAGCCGCCGGAACGGAAGGCAGGGTTGTCGTCCGCATGGTTATTTCCAAAACGGGCGAAGTCCGGGAGCCGGAGATCGTTCAGTCGTTGTCTCCCGCCTGCGATGCCGAAGTAATACGCATCGTCCGTGCAATGCCGCGCTGGAAACCGGGTAAATCCGGCGGCCAACCGGTAAACGTCTATTTCACGCTGCCCGTCACTTTCAGGCTGCCGAAATAATCCGGAAAAGCAAAGTAAAAACACGGGGCGCTGTCAACGGACAGCGCCCCGTGTTTTTACATCTACCCCTTGGATCGGCAATCAGCAAACGACATTGACGATCTTACCGGGAACGACCACCACCTTTTTCGGGGTTTTCCCTTCCAGGTACTTCCCGGCGGCGGGATCGGCCAGCACGGCCGCTTCGACCTCTTTCGGAGACAACGACAGCGACAGTTCCTTTTTAAACCGCATCTTTCCGTTAAACGATACCGGATATTCGAAACTGTCTTCCACGAGGTATTTTTCGTCGTACTCCGGGAAACGAGCGTCGAAAACGGAAGTTCCGTGCCCCAATTGTTCCCAGACCTCTTCGGCAAGGTGCGGAGCGAACGGCGCGATCAGCACGACCAGCGGTTCGAGCACCGCGCGTTTCGCGCACTTCTGGTTGCTCAGTTCGTTCAGGCAGATCATAAAAGCGCTGACCGACGTATTGAACGAGAAATTTTCGATGTCTTCGGTCACTTTCCGAATCGTTTTATGCAGCGTCTTCAGCTCCCCGGCCGTCGGTTTTTCGTCGGTCAGAATCAACTTCCCGTCGCGGTCGAAGAACAGCCGCCAGAACCGGCGCAGGAACTTATGCACGCCGTCGATGCCGTTCGTATCCCACGGCTTGCTTTGTTCGAGCGGGCCGAGGAACATCTCGTACATCCGCAGCGTATCGGCCCCGTAATCGCGGACGATGTGGTCGGGGTTGACGACGTTGTACATCGATTTCGACATCTTCTCGATGGCCCAACCGCAAACGTATTTCCCGTCTTCGAGCACGAATTCGGCGTCGGCGTACTCGGGCATCCATTTGCGGAACGCGTCCAGATCGAGCACGTCGTTGCGCACGATGTTGACGTCCACGTGGATCTCCTGCGTATCGTACCCGTCTTTCAGTCCTACGGAGACATATTTATTGGTTCCCTTGATCCGGTAGACGAAGTTCGAACGCCCCTGGATCATCCCCTGATTGATCAGCTTTTTGAAAGGTTCCGGCTCGCAGACGCAGCCTATGTCGTACAAAAACATATTCCAGAAACGCGAATACATCAAGTGTCCGGTCGCATGCTCGATGCCGCCGACGTACAGGTCCACGTTGCGCCAGTACTCGTCCGCCTCTTTCGAGACGAGTTCCTTGTCGTTATGCGGGTCCATGTAGCGCAGGTAGTAGGCCGACGATCCGGCGAAACCGGGCATCGTGCTCAGTTCGTACGGATACCCTTCGTCCGTATGCCAATCCTTCGCCCGCGCCAGCGGCGGTTCGCCGTCGGCCGTCGGGCCGAAATCCCGCATCGGAGGCAACTGCAACGGCAGCCGGTCTTCCGACAGCGGACAGGCGACGTCGTCCTTATAATAGATGGGAAACGGCTCTCCCCAGTAACGCTGTCGGCTGAAAATCGCGTCGCGCAGCCGATAGTTGACCCTACGACTGCCGAATCCGCGCTTCTCTATCTCGTCGATCATCGCAGGAATCGCTTCCCTGACATCCATACCGGTCAGGAATTCGGAGTTGATCATTGTTCCGGACTTGGCGTCGTACGACCCGACCGACAGGTCGCCGCCCTCGACCACCGGAACGATCGGCAGACCGAAGTGCTTTGCAAAGGCGTAATCGCGGCTATCGTGCGCAGGCACGGCCATGATCGCGCCCGTCCCGTAACCGGACAGCACGTAATCGCTGACATAAATAGGAATCTCCTTGCCGTTGAACGGATTGATCGCGTAGCCGCCGGTGAACTGGCCGCTCACGCGCTTGGTGTCGGCCATACGTTCCCTTTCGGAACGTTTTTTAGCTTCTTCCAGATAATTTTCGACGGCGTCCTTGTATTCCGGCGCGGTCAGTTTGCCGACCAGCTCGTGTTCCGGAGCCAGCACCATGAACGTAACCCCGAAAATGGTATCCGCCCGCGTCGTAAAGATTTCGAGTTGCTCGTCAAGCCCTTTCAATCCGAAAAACACCTGTGCCCCTTCGCTGCGGCCGATCCAGTTGCGCTGGATCTCTTTCAGCGAATCGCTCCACTCGAGCCGGTCGAGCCCGTCGAGCATCCGCTGCGCATAAGCCGTCACGCGCAGCAACCACTGTTTCATTTGCTTTTGCTCCACCGGGAAACCGCCGCGCACCGACAGCCCGTCCTTCACCTCGTCGTTAGCCAGCACCGTACCGAGCCCCGGACACCAGTTCACCATCGTATCGGCGCGGAACGCCAGCCGGTAATTCTGCAAGACATTCTCTTTTTCGGCCTCGCTCATGACTTTCCACTGGGCTGCCGTAAACGACATCTCCCGGGTGCAGGCTGCGTTCAGCCCCTCGGTTCCCGCCCGCTCGAACGCTTCGACCAGCTTCGAAATCGGCAGCGCCTTGTTCTCGTCATTGCAGTAAAAACTGTCGAACATTTTGAGGAAGGCCCATTGCGTCCAATGGTAATACCCCGGATCGCAGGTACGCACTTCTCGATCCCAGTCGAAACTGAACCCGATCTTATCCAACTGTTCGCGGTAGCGGTCGATGTTTTTCTCGGTCGTAACGGCCGGATGCTGCCCGGTCTGGATCGCATACTGTTCGGCCGGCAGTCCGAACGCGTCGTATCCCATCGGATGCAGCACGTTGAATCCTTTCAGCCGCTTGTAACGCGTATAAATGTCCGACGCGATATACCCCAGCGGGTGTCCGACATGCAGCCCCGCCCCCGACGGGTACGGAAACATATCCAGCACGTAGAACTTCGGCCGCGACGGATCGACTTCGACCTTGTAGGTTTTACGTTCGATCCAGCGTTTCTGCCACTTCTGTTCGATTTCCGCGAAATTGTACTCCATAAGCCCTTATTTTTTGCTTTTCATAATTGTCCGGTAGATGCCTTCGAGGTCGAAACCGCAGATACGGCGCAACTGTTCCTGCGTGCCCTGCCCGATGAAACGGTCGGGAATCCCGAGCAATTCCGCCTGCGGTCTGTAACCGTACGCATTCATAAATTCCAGCACGGCCGATCCGACTCCCCCCGTAACGGTTCCGTCTTCGACGACGACGATCCGCCCGAAACGCCTGCCTACCTCGTGCAAACAGGTCGCATCCAGCGGTTTGGCGAAACGCAGATCGATGTGGGCGGCCGAAACGCCATCGGCCGAGGCCCGTTCCACCGCTTCGGCTACCGTATTCCCCACATGCCCCAACGACAGCACCGCCACATCCGTCCCGTCGCGCAGCCAGCGACCGCGTCCCACCGGGATCTCGCGGAAAGGCTGCCGCCAGTCGGATCTCACGCCCGCCCCCCGCGGATAGCGGATCACGAACGGGCCGCGCCCGAGCGAAGCCGTATACATCAAGTTCCGCAGTTCGACCTCGTCCATCGGCGCCGCGACGGTAATGTCCGGAATCGAACGCATATAGGCGATATCGAACGCTCCCTGGTGCGTGGCGCCGTCCTCGCCGACTAGTCCGGCGCGGTCGAGGCACATCACCACGTTTAACCCCTGCAGCGCCACGTCGTGAATCACGTTATCGTAAGCCCGCTGCATAAACGACGAATAGATGTTACAGAACGGCACCATGCCGGCCGCAGCCAGACCCGCCGAGAAAGTCACGGCATGTCCTTCGGCGATCCCGACGTCGAAACAGCGCTCCGGCATCTCGCGCATCAGGATATTCAACCCGCAGCCGGTCGGCATCGCGGGGGTGATCCCCACGATCCGGTCGTTCGTCCGGGCCAATTCGAGGATCGTCTCCCCGAACACCTTTTGATAAAGAGGCGGCTCGTCGCCGTTGCCGCCGTGGGTCGCACGTTCCCCGGTTTCCGGATTGAAAACTCCCGGCGCATGCCATATTTTCTGATCCCGTTCCGCCGGACTGTATCCTTTTCCTTTGACGGTCAGCACGTGCAGTAATTTGGGACCTTTTATCTCCTTCAGATCCTGCAGCACACGGGTCAGTTGCCCTACGTCGTGTCCGTCCACCGGCCCGAAATAGCGGAAGCGCAAACTCTCGAACAGGTTGCTCTGCTGCAGGAAGCCCTGTTTCAGCGCATTACCCACTTTTTGGATCAGCCGTCTCAGCCGCGGAGTCCGCTCCATATGCGCCCACGCGCGGTTTTTCACGGCATTGTACCGTTTCGAAGTCGAAATGCTCAGCAGGTATTCTTTCAACGCGCCTACGTTCGGGTCGATCGCCATCCGGTTGTCGTTCAAGATCACCAGCAGATCGGTATTGGCCGCCCCGGCGTTGTTCAATCCTTCGAAAGCCAGCCCCCCGGTCAACGCTCCGTCGCCGATCACAGCCACCGCATGCCGCCGCTCGCCGCGCAAGGCCGCCGCCGTCGCGATGCCCAACGCCGCCGAAATGGAGGTCGAGGCATGCCCTCCCCCGAACGCGTCGTAAGCGCTCTCCTCCATCTTCGGGAATCCGCTCAGCCCGTTCAGCTTGCGGTTCATCCGGAAACTGTCGCGGCGGCCGGTGATGATCTTGTGGGCATAGGCCTGATGGCCCACGTCCCAGATCAGCTTGTCGTACGGCGTATCGAATACGTAATGCAACGCGGCGGTCAGCTCGACGACGCCGAGACTCGATCCCAGATGGCCGGGATTCAGCGCGAGCTGCTCGATGATGAACCGACGCAGCTCGTCGCAGTAGCCGACCAGTTCCTGCTGCGAAAGTTTCCGCAGATCGGCCGGAGAATCGATCCGGTAGAGGTATTTGTAGGATGATTCGGTCATTGGGGACCCTAAAAAACAATTTAGACGCAAAGGTAATAAATTACCGGCAAATATCGGCCCGCGGATAGTTTTTGTACATTCTAAATTGTTTTGTATCTTCGTGGCAGATATGCCGGCGGCGGATCGTTCCCGGTTCCGCCACGGACGGCGAAGCCGGCCGCCCAAAAACTTTGGATCTATGAAAAAACTGATTGTCCTCGGTTTGGTTGCCCTGACTGCGTTTTCATGCGTCTCAACCAAAAAATTCAATTCGATGAAAGCCGAAGCGCTGCGCTTGGAAGGGGAACTGACCGCTTCGAAAAGCCGCCTCGAAGATATGGGGGCCTTGAACGACAAACTGACGGCCGAGAAAATGCAGTTGATCGCCGACACCACGCGCCTGTCGAACGACCTGAAGGAGTGTAAGAAACGTTATAAGCAACTGTTGGCCGACGGTTCCGCCGAATCGGCGCGGATGTTGCGCGAACTCGAGGACAAGGAGATGGCGCTGAACGACCGCGTCCGCCGCGTGGCCGAACTCGAAGGGATGCTTAAAAGCCGCGAGGAGGCGATCGACGCCATCCGCCGCAAAGTGACCGACGCGCTGACCGGCTTCGAAGGCAAGGGATTGTCGATCTCGATCCGCAACGGCAACGTATACGTCTCGATGGACGACAAACTGCTATTCCGTTCGGGCAGTTTCGAAATTGACCCGAACGGCGCGCGCGCCGTCCGCGACCTGGCCGAAGTGCTGGCGCAGAACGCCGATATCAACGTGATGGTCGAGGGACATACGGACGACGTGCCCTACCGTCCGAACGGCCAGTTGAAGGACAACCTCGACCTGAGCGCGAAACGCGCCACGACCGTCGTGCGGCTGCTGCTCGAAAACAAAGGGATCGACCCGAACCGCATCATCGCCGCCGGACGCGGCGAATCGCTGCCCGTCGATCCGGCCAAAACGTCCGAAGCGCGCGCCAAAAACCGTCGCACCGAAATCATCCTGACGCCGAAGCTCGACGAGCTGATGCAACTGATGGAAAAACAATAAAAACGAAAACATGTCGATTTATAAACGCGTCCTGTTAAAACTCAGCGGCGAATCGCTGATGGGAGCTCAGAAATACGGTCTTTCTACCGAGGTGTTGAACCAATATGCCGAACAGATCCGAACAGTAGCCGCCACGGGCGTGCAGGTCGGCATCGTAATCGGAGGAGGCAATATCTTCCGCGGGCTGAGCGGAGTAAGCCGCGGATTCGACCGCGTCAAGGGCGACCAGATGGGGATGCTGGCGACCGTTATCAACTCGCTGGCGTTACAGGGCGCGCTCGAAAGCGCCGGAGCGAGAGCCCGGGTACTGACGTCGATCCGGATGGAACCGGTCGGGGAACTCTATACGAAGGCCAAAGCGCTGGAACTGATGGAAGCCGGCTGGATCGTCATCATCGCCGGCGGCACGGGCAATCCGTACTTCACGACCGACACGGCTTCGGCGCTGCGCGGCGTAGAGATCGAAGCGGAGGTACTGCTGAAAGGCACGCGCGTGGACGGCGTCTATACGGCCGACCCGGAAAAAGATCCGACGGCGACCAAATTCGCGGAGATCACGTTCGACGAAGTGTACCGTCGGCGGCTGAAAGTGATGGATCTCACGGCATTCACGATGTGCAAGGAGAACGACCTGCCGATCGTGGTATTCGACATGGACACGCCGGGCAACCTGCAAAAAGTGATCGCCGGCGAACCGATCGGAACGGTCGTGAAAAACGACTGACGTCTCGACGGTCCCTGCCGGGAAATCCCAGCGGCGGCATGATAACGAAAACACGTTTTTGACTTAAAACATACACGGACATGATAGAATCGAAAGAACTTCTCGACGCGGCCCAGGTGAAAATGGACAAAGTCATCGCCCACCTGACCGAAGAACTCGCATCGGTCAGAGCCGGCAAGGCGAGCGTCAACGTACTCAACGGCATCCTGGTCGAATACTACGGCACGCCGACGGACATCTCGCAGGTAGCCAGCATTACGGTGCCCGACGCCCGCACCGTACTGGTGCAGCCGTGGGAAAAGAAAATGATCCCGGTGATCGAGAAAGCCATCCTGGTCGCCAACATCGGCCTGACGCCGTCGAACAACGGCGAGCACATCCGGCTGAACATTCCGCCGCTGACCGAGGAGCGCCGTAAAGAACTGGTAAAACAGATCAAGGCGGAAACCGAAACGGCCCGCGTAAGCCTGCGCGGCATCCGCCGCGACCTGGTCGACGCGTTCAAGAAAGCGCAAAAAGACGGTATGCCCGAGGACGCGGCGAAAGACGGCGAAGAGTCGGCCCAGAAACTGACCGACAAATACGCGAAGAAAGTGGACGACCTGTTCTCCGCTAAAGAGAAGGAGATCATGACGGTCTGACCGGCACTTCGTATCCGGAAAATCACAAAACCGCATTTTTGCATAAATGCGGTTTTTGCATTCGGCACAGAACCGACCGATTAAAAAAAAACAAACGTCTAAAGACACATGAAAAAAATAACGAAACTGTGGGGGCTGCTGTTGATCGCTCCGGCCCTGCTTTCATTCTCGCAGGGAGAAACGCCCTCCGCCGCCGACCGGGACGAAGTGCACCGCTTCATCCGGAACTCGTGGGACAAGACCGTCCGGTTCAACACCGAAGACGAAGGCACCCGCATCGGTCTCCCGTACCGCTACACCGTGCCGAGCATCAGCGGCGCATTCCAGGAGATGTACTACTGGGACACCTATTTCACCGGCGAGGGGCTGATCCTCGACGGGCATGTCGACCTGGCCCGGAGCAACGCCGAGAACATGCTCTACATGGTAGACCGTTTCGGTAAAATGTACAACGGCAACCTGACCGTATTCCAAAACCGTTCCCAGCCCCCGTTCCTGAGCATGATGATCGCCAGCGTCTACCGCAGCACCGGCGACAAGGAGTGGCTGCGCAAAGTGCTGCCGACGCTCGAAAAAGAGTACCGATTCTGGATGAGCGAACGGATCGCGCCGACCGGTCTGAACCGGTACGGGAACGAAAGCACCGACCGGGATAAGATGGATTTCGTCGACATGCTGAAAGTGCGCTTAGGCAGTCGTTTCAAGACGGACGGGCTCTCGCACCAAGAACTGCTGGACGTCGGCTCGCACTACATCGCCGAAGCCGAATCGGGTTGGGATTTCAATCCCCGGTTCCGGACGCGCTGCATGGACTTCTGCCCCGTCGATCTGAACGCGAACCTGTATCTGTACGAAAAGAATTTCGAATTTTTCGCGGATGAACTCGGCGACAAAGCCGCCGCAAAACGGTGGGCGCGCAAAGCGGAAGACCGTAAAAAACTGATCCGCAAGTACTGCCGAGACCCCCGAAACGGCATGTACTACGATTACGACTACGTGAACGGCAAGCGTTCCGACGTCGTTTCGGCGGCAGTGTTCAGCCTGCTGTATGCCGGAGCCGTCCCCACAAAGGACGCTCCGGGGATCGCCCGTGCGCTCGACGCGCTCGAATTTCCGCACGGCATCGCCGCCTGCGAGAACAAAGACTACCCGTATGTCTACCAATGGTCATACCCGAACGGCTGGGCTCCGCTGCATTTCCTGGCGATCAAAGGCCTGGACAATTACGGTTTCCGCGAGGATGCCCGCCGCATCGCATCGAAATACGTCGCTACGGTGATCGGCAATTTCAAAAAGACTCACAACCTGTGGGAGAAATACAACGTCGTGGAAGGCAACATCAACGTCAGCAACGAATACGAGATGCCGACCATGGTCGGCTGGACGGCAGGCACCTTCGTCTTTGCGACCGATTACCTCGACCGCACCGCCCGCTGAAGCCCTTATTCCGGCACGGAACTTGCTCTTTTCCGGGTTACGGCCCCGGGAGAGAATCGGATAGCTATCATTCTATCTTGGTATGTTTCGTGCATATGATTTTGTTATGTTTTTCTTATTCACTGGTGGTGCAGGTCGCAAAGCCTGTGATCCCCTTCCGGGGCTTTTTTTAACAAAAATAAAAACCTTTCGAACGTAAATTTCGAAAGGTTTTTATTTATTTACTCTTGTTTCGATTTTCTACGGGCCTCGTACCACTCCTGCCGGATTCCCCGTATTTTATTCCGATGCTCGATGATATCGTTTACTTGCGCATGGCGTTTCCGAAAAGCTTTGAACGTATCGACCGATACCTGGTATTTCCTGCAAACCGACACGATCGTCGCGCCGTTACGCAACATCTCGACGATTTCGGCGCAATTCTCGGACAGAATCCGGAACTTCGGGCAAAAACCTTTCCTTCGGCCGAGCTGCACGCCTTCGGCCTTGCGTAGGGCAAGCGCCTCCTTCGTACGCATCGAGATCAGGTTCCGTTCGATCTCCGCCACGAGACCGAAAGCAAAGCACAGGACTTTACTGTTGATCGTATCGTCAAAGGCATAACCGTCCTTGGTCGAATAAAGGGTAATCCCTTTATCCAAACAATGTCCCATGATCGTCATAATTTCCGTAAGCGTTCTGCTCAACCGCGAAATTTCGGTAACGATCAACGTATCGCCGTTTTTCAAACGCCGCAGAATACTTCCCAGCTTGCGGTCCTTTTGATCTTTCTTGCCGCTGACCACCTCCGTCACCCAACGATCGATTTCCATATTCCGGGTCTGGGCGAATCGAAGAATCTCATCTTGTTGATTTGACAGGTGTTGCTTCTCCGTACTGACTCTCAAATATCCAACCACCATAAGTTTTTATTCCAATAAATTTATTTCCACATACCAAACGGGGAAAGCCGGTTTAAATATAGCAAAAAACGGCGTATATACATTACAAAAAGATCGAAATACGGAGGAAAAGACGTTCATTTTTAACTGGTCGTTTTTAATTATCAGATAGATATTTATACTCGCATCGGTAGGTTTTCAACACGCTGATCTGTGTTTTTTTATAAGAAACCTATTTTTTAATTAAAAATTTGTATCTTAGTGGTTAAAGATCAACGTTTGAATCTGTTTGATTACAATTAACAATCTAAAAACAAGTACATTAAAACCGAAACACAAAAGCTACTCACATGTCACACGACTAAAAACAGTATCGGAAACTAATGAAAAGGAAGCGGACGCATGGCGAATAATTAACTTTCAAGAAGTAAAATTTGCCGTATTTTAAACAAAGAAACGATAAACCGAAGCGATTAAGGGAAGAATGATGTATCAAGGGTGGAGAATATAGGTGTCTTTTATATTCTTTACGTACCGGAAACAAAGAAACTACACATACACTTGTCTAAATATTTCTTTTAACTTGTTTAATTATGAAAAAATTAGTCTTTTCGATTCAAGTATTCATCGTCACACTGCTGGCCGCACAGTTGACCAGTTGCGAGGGTTTCCCCGGACCGGAACCGATCTCGGAGCAATACGCCCGACCCGAAGAGGTCATCGTACCGGGAGTTCCGGTAGTCAAAGGCGATGGAAAATCGATCTACCAGCCCACCTCTTCGCGCGATTTCCGTTATGCCGCAGCGATGATCGCCAATTCGAACGGCACGATGAGCGCTTGGTTCTCCACTCCGGGAGGAACGACCGGCTCGCTTCCCGCCGCTACCAGTCTGAACGGTTCCGGCGCCGGAGGTGGTCCGTACCCCATGCACAGCAACGGCAACAGCGGGGCGATCAAGTACACATTCGACAAATCGTTCTACGGATGGATCGTGGACTGTCCGGGATGGAGCACGAATACGTCCTGCTTCCACTGGGAGCTTTACCAATGGAATAACGACTACATTTCAACGCTGAGCGGAACCCCGATCGCCCAATACGACCACATGAATTACAAAGACAACAGCTCGCTGGAGATCAATACGGACAACAGCGGTTACGCCGACGAGACCGGGAACGTCAAATTCCCTGCCGGCACCTACCTGCTGTATATGGAACGCATCTCCGGAACCCCTGGTTGCTGGGGCGCCGGCATCGGGGAAAACATGACCGTATGGCACAACGGCACGGAGTTGAGCGGAACGCAGGCATTCAGGACGAAAGCCCAGTACACTTCCCCTGCCGACGTAGGTTATTCGGCCCAGATCAGGTATTACACCGCATCGTCGGTAACGAACGATCTCACCTGGTCGGAAGACAATATCGTAGCCGTAGCGCCCACCAACAAAAAAGCCGACAGCTATTATGCAAAAGATCCCGCAGTAGTTAAAGCCGGAGATTACTATTATATGGTCTACACGGGCTCGACGACCGTCGTGGAAACCACCGACAACGAGCTGTTCGTTGCCCGCAGCGCGACCCCGGACGGGAAAAACTGGGAAAAATGGAACGGAACAGGTTGGGGAGGCGATCCCGCGGCGATCGTAAGCGCTAATCTGACGGCCGAAGAGACCTTCTTCGGCGTGGGAGAAGCCAGCCTGATCGTCAAAGACGGACAGATATACCTGTATTACACTTACAACGATCAGGCTATCGACGTCTACGACATCCACCTCGCTACGGCCAGTGCCAGCGATCCGAACTGGCCCGCGGCACTCTCCGACAAAGGGAAAGTCATCGACCGCAATAAATTCGCGGCAAATTCCGTGAGCGGTTGCGACGTCAAATACGTTGACGAGTTGAACTGCTTCCAGGCCATCCACGGAGTAAACGTCAACGAAGTGAACACCTACCTAACCATATGGCAATCGACGGACGGCATCACCGGATGGGAACAGATCGGCATCGTCACCGACAATACCCGCGTCCGCCTGAAATATCCGCGGGTCGTAGGCAACGACCAGGGACACGTCACTTCCGCAGTACACCTGCTTACCTATCAGTACGGGATAAGCAGATCGAGCTGGAGAACCTGGATGAGTTCCTATCAATATGCCGAGTAAATCGGACAACCAACAGGGTAAGTGAAGTAAATTAATGGACAGTAGTTTTCGTTTTCTCTTCGGGTAAAAAATCCGGGATTCTCCCCCCAGTAATTCCGGGAATACCCTGTTTATCCGGAGAATTTAAAAGCCGCCCCGAGTGATTCCGGGCGGCTTTTTCATGAGTCGGGCGAACAGGCGTTTCGCAAAACCGGCCGTTGCCGGCAGCGGTTCGCCGTTCGCTCTTTTTTGTCCGGATGCCGCCACCGCCGTTGCACGATAATTGCAGCGCCTTCCGGTCTCAACCGGAGATTTATGAAAAAAATTCTCGCATTCGCCGTTCCGATACTGGTTTGCCTGCTGCTGGGCTACCTCGCCGGACTGATCCAGGCCGATTCCATCCGCGAATGGTATCCGACCCTGCGCAAACCGCCGCTGACGCCGCCGAATATCGTATTTCCCATCGCGTGGGGAATCCTTTACCTGTGCATGGGCATATCCGCCGGACTGATTTACCTTTCCAGCGCTCCGCAGAGAGACTTTCTGATCCGTCTTTTCTGCGTTCAACTGTTCTCGAATTTCATCTGGAGCTACCTGTTCTTCTACCTGCGAAATCCGCTGCTCGGTATGATCGACATCCTGACGCTCGACATATTCGTCATTTACTACCTGATCAAAAGTTATCCGGTCAGCAAAACCGCATCCGTCCTGTTCGCTCCTTATGCGCTGTGGGTACTGTTCGCCACCTACCTGAACGGCTACATCATGCTTACCAATTAGCAGTCCGCGCGCAAATATCCCGCGTCGTCGGGTCGGCGACGCGGGATATTTGCTTTTTATCGAACGACTTACAGGCCGGGATTGATCGCGGAACCGTTGACGTTCGTCCAGTCGGTAATCGTCGGATTGGAGATCGTAATGGCGGTACGGGCAATGCTGACCGCATAAGTGTATTTGGAGCCGGCCGCAAATGTCGTCGTCGTCAGCGACGCCGGCGGAACCGCAATGGCCGAAGTTCCTCCTTCGTTGAGATTGATCGCCAGAGTCGGCGCCTGGCTGTAAGTGCCGGGGAGCACCAGCACGTAAACCGAAGCAGACGTCGCGCTGAGCGTCACGGTCGCGCCCGGCGTCATCGTAGTCGTATTGGTCACGCCGCTGCCCGGCGTGATCGCACCGGTGGAAAGCGCGATGGTCGAATTGCCGTCGGTCGTATAGACCTTATCCGAACTTCCCGCAGCGACCGTAAAAGAGGTCAGCGTCGTGTTCGCCGCGATACTGCTGTTGATGGTGATATCGAACTCGAGCAGCGAGAGCGCATGGGTAAAAACAAGACCGACCGCTCCGGCCGAGCGAAGCACCCCGGAAGAAGCCAGGTTGTTCGAGATCAACAGGTCGAGCGCCGGGTTGACGGTTCCCGTCTGCACATTCAGCGCAGGCACCTTCACCGCCGAAGCCGAACTGTTGCCCGAGGCATAAGGCGAATAAGCGAGAAAAGTATGAGGAGTGGTGGCCGGAGCCCCCCAGTAAATCGGACTGTCGGCGCTCCAAGTCGCGCTCGCGCCGTTCCCGGTCGCGGAAAAGGAAACGTTCACGGCAGCGGGAACCGACTGCGTGCAAAACAGCCCGAGCTGGTCGCCGCTTTTCCACGCCGCCGTGCTGCCGGTAATCGTCGTTTTGGATTCGGGGATAACGTCGGAGACCGGCTTCGAGTCGGCGATTCCGACCAGGATCGTAATTTGTTGCCCGTCGTCGGCCGTGGGCCGGCATTCGTCGTCGCGGTCGCAGGCGATCCACGCCGCGGCAACCGCCGTCAGGAATAACATCTTTTTCATAACCGATTAATTTTAATGGATAAAACTTTTATTCGATAAATTTATCACCGTGTCCCGCTCGATCGTTACGGGCAATTTCCCCGCAGCGCCGCACGGCTGCGGAACTTTCGTGATGATCCCGCCGATTTTGACATTGTAAACATATTTGGTTCCGGCCGAGAAGGTGTTGTTCGACAGGTTCGCGTAATCCGTATCCTGATTGCTGCCTATCAGCGGGGCAACGGTGAACTTGACAGCCGGCACGGGATTGAGGTATTGTCCCGGAAGCGCCAGCACATAGACCGTCACGGGAATGCTGCCGATCAGCCCGGTCGAAGGGATGCTTTTGGTCAGGGTCTGCGCGTAGACGGAGCTGTTGTTCGCCGCCGCCTGCACGGCGCCGGTTACGAGGTTGTAACCGATCTGGGCGACCGTATTCACGGTATTGACGATGCCGTAACCGGACGATCCGCCCGCCGTATTTCCGCCCCGCAGCGTCAGGCTCTTCAGCGTATAGGTATTGATGACTCCCATCGTAATGTTGAACTGCAACACCGAAAACGCATGTGAAAAAACGAACGCTACCGAGGAACCCGCCGGATAGGCCTGTTGCTTCGGCCCCGTCACGAGCATGTCGCAGGCAACGTCGACCGCCGTCGATACCTGCTGGTTCGCCAGCACCGGCATCGGCACTACGTTGGACTGATTCGACGCATTGTACGGATAGTAAGCATAGAAGGTGTGCGTGGCGGTACGGTTGTACCAGTACATCGGGGTCGTCGTACTCCACGCGCTGCCGTTATAAGAAAAAAGCACGTTACTGCGGCCTGTCAGGGTCTCGCTGATGCCGATCCGGTCGCCGGAAACGAACGAAACGGCGCTGCCACTCGCGCTGGTTTTAGATGCCGGGGCCGCCGGGCGAACTCCCCCCGACACTTCGACAGCCAGCTCCGGCACCGGCGGATCTTCCTCCGTCCAACCGGTACATCCCGCCAGGAAAACAACCGAAAAAAGCAGTGCGCGCATCATCCGAGTGAATAACCATGTATTATGATTATAACATAAACGCTGCCAAACCTTACCGGACGACCGCCCCGCCCTCCGGCGGGCTTCGTTGCAAAAAACAATATTTTGAGCTAAATTTGCGGAAGCATACAGAGTACAATTCAATTCAACCGAATCCGGCATGAAATCAAAAATCAAAGTCAATCATCCCGTTGTGGAGCTCGATGGCGACGAAATGACCCGCGTCATCTGGAAATTCATCAAAGACAAGCTGATCCTTCCCTACCTCGATCTGGATATCAAATATTACGATCTAAGCATCCAAAACCGCGATGCCACCGACGACCGGGTTACCGTAGAAGCCGCCGAGGCGATCAAAAAATACAACGTCGGCATCAAGTGCGCCACCATTACGCCGGACGAAGCGCGCGTCCGGGAGTTCGGTTTGAAAAAGATGTGGAAGTCGCCGAACGGCACGATCCGCAACATCCTCGACGGAACGGTCTTCCGCGAACCGATCATCTGCCGCAACGTGCCGCGCCTGGTGCCCGGATGGACCCGTCCGATCTGCATCGGGCGTCACGCTTTCGGCGACCAATACCGCGCGACGGACGTCGTTACGAAAGGTCCCGGCAAACTGACCATGACCTTCACCGGCGAGAACGGAGAGAGCCGGTCGTGGGAAGTGTACGATTTCAAGGGCGACGGCGTGGCGCTGTGCATGTACAACACCGACGCGTCGATCCGCGGTTTCGCTCACGCCTGTTTCAACATGGCCCTCAGCAAGAAATGGCCGCTGTACCTGAGCACGAAAAATACGATTCTGAAAAAATACGACGGCCGTTTCAAAGACATTTTCGAAGAGATCTACCGCAACGACTACAAGCAGCGGATGGACGAGCTGGGACTGGTCTACGAACACCGGCTGATCGACGACATGGTCGCTTCGGCGCTGAAATGGAACGGCGGCTTCGTATGGGCCTGCAAGAACTACGACGGCGACGTGCAGTCGGACACTGTCGCGCAGGGCTTCGGCTCGCTGGGGCTGATGACCTCGGTGCTGGTCACTCCGGACGGCAAGACGATGGAAGCCGAAGCGGCGCACGGCACCGTGACCCGCCACTACCGGATGCACCAGCGGGGCGAGGAGACCTCGACCAACCCGATCGCGTCGATATTCGCCTGGACGCGCGGTCTGGCGCACCGTGCCGCACTCGACGGCAACGAAGCCCTGGCGCATTTTTCCCGCGCGCTCGAAGAAGTTTGCGTCGAGACGGTCGAATCGGGCAAGATGACCAAAGACCTGGCGCTGCTGGTCAAGGGGTCGAAAGTTTCCCGCGAAGATTACCTCAACACCGAAGAGTTCCTCGCGGCGCTCGACGACAACCTGCGCAAGAAACTGGCGTAAAATGCGTTCCCCTTCCGTATTGCGGCGGCCCGGCTTCGGAAAAAGCCGGGCCGCCCGTTATATGATACTGCCAAAGTCCTTCGCCGGATTCTCCCCCGGAACG
Source organism: Alistipes sp. AF48-12 (assembly GCF_003477565.1). Taxonomy (NCBI): domain Bacteria; kingdom Pseudomonadati; phylum Bacteroidota; class Bacteroidia; order Bacteroidales; family Rikenellaceae; genus Alistipes; species Alistipes sp. AF48-12. Next base: position 1,177 of record NZ_QUDJ01000023.1, on the reverse strand, counting down.
GATTCACAGCCGGTCTTTGTTCCGATAGCGGTAGCGCAGAAACAGAACGCCCGTTACGATCAGCGCGGCGGAGAGTCCCGTGTAAAATACGGCGATAAATGTTTCCGGCAGCCAGCGGCACGTCCGAGCCAGGATACCGAACAGAATCATGAAGCACATCACGATCCACCCCTTCGCATCGAAAAACGAAAACGGGCAGTTCCGGTCGCCTTTCCGCTCGATCCGCTGCGTATGTTTGTAAAACAGACGTTTGAAAACCAGGTTGAAGAACAACAGGAACACGACGATCGCCTCCCCCGCCCGGAACAATCCGTAATGGGACTGACTCGCCCACGTGACCACTCCGATCCGCAGAATATTCGCCCCGGCCACGATCCAGACGATCCCGGCCGTCACGAGCAGCGCCCGCCTGTTGACCCCGAACTTACGGGCACGTTTTTCCATAAGCGTTCTTTGTCCGGCAAATTTATCAAATAATCCGCCAAAAACAGCGGGCCGCCGCTCGCAGGCCGCCGCCGGCCGGAGAACGGCAGCCCGGCAAACCGCCCCGTCCCGAAAAGATCGCCCTGCGGACAGCGGGAAAATACAAGCAGGAGGCGGGCGGCTCCCCGTTTTCGGGAAGAATCCGCCGCAAAAATTTTGCAATAATCGAAAAGTGTATTAAATTTGCACGCTGTCCGAAAGAAACGGGCAGTAAAACGGTGGACGTAGCTCAGTTGGTTAGAGCGTCGGATTGTGGTTCCGAAGGTCGTGGGTTCGAGACCCATCTTCCACCCTGTCGGATTTATCCGCAAAAGCGCCTTTAAAAAGGGCGCTTTTTTATTGTCCGGTTTGCCTTACCGCTTCCAACGCGGACGCTGCCCCCGTCCCGCAAAACGCGCCCCATCCAACCCGAACGATTTGTCCGGCAATCCATTGCCGCCGCCCGATCCGCACGCCGGCCGCCGCGTCCAGCGGCAAACAGGAATTGAAACGTACGGATAATCGCGCCGCCCATATTAAACGAACTCTTCCTTTTTGAATACGAAACGCACAACGGGGCCCGTCCCCATGTCCGACCAGTCGAGAAACTCCAGTTCGACCGGGGTCAGCTTATCGACCAGCACCGGGCGGCCTTCGTGCAGCAGCCACCCGCGCGGTCGGTCGAACGCGTAGGGAACCGTAGCGACTTTCAGAT
>NZ_QUDJ01000022.1:0-45274 GCF_003477565.1 Alistipes sp. AF48-12 | reverse complement strand
GAATCATTGGCAAAATTAGTGCACTTACCATTCTGCAATACGTAAACTTCATTAACGACAAGCCCATTGGCAGAATTAAGTATGCACTAAATTAATTCCGCCAACAGGTAAAGTTAATAAAAATCGGATTAAAACGATAACGTATATGCGATCGATTTTACGGTACCGGCTGCGGCGTCGAAGTCGGGCCGTCCGTCTTCAGTTTGCCGTTTTTGTCGAAGAACAGCCGGTCGATGCACACCACCCGGTCGAACGATGGTTTCCGGCAGTCGGGATCGGCGTGACGGTGATAGACGATCCATAGTTTCCCGTCCTTCGTTCGGACGATCGAGTTGTGTCCCGGAGACGATACTCCTTTACTCAGGTCGGTCGTCATCAGCGGGTTGTCGTCGTATTTCGTCCACGGGCCGAGCGGGTGGGGGGCCGTCGCGATCCCGATTCCGTAGAACTCGAATCCGGTATCGTTGGCCGAGTAGGTCATATAATAGGTTTTCCCTTTTTTGATGACGGTGACCCCTTCGTTGCAACGGTTTACGTTCCAGCGCACTTTTTCCCACGGTTGCGATGCACGTGAGACCAGCCGCGGTTCGCCGACCATTCCCGAAAGATCCTTTTTCAGTTCCACGACGTAGTTCTCTCCGTATCCATAACCGTCCTGATTTCCGTTTTTGCTGAAGTACAGGTAGGGCGTTTTCGCTTTGTCGTCGTCCACGAAAATATGGCAATCGATGGCCGAATATCCCAGGTCGAACCACGGCGTATAAAGTTCTTCGAACGGCCCGTCCGGCGTGTCGCTGACGGCCAGGCACGACAACAGTACGCCCCGTTCGGCGTTCAGGCAACTGTACGTCATGTAGAATTTTCCTTTATAGTACTTTACCTCCGGAGCCCAGAATGCCCCGGCGCCGAAATGCCCGGCCGATTTGCGAAACAGCGGCCCCCCGTATTCCCACGTCACGAGGTCTTTCGAGGTATAGTAATCGAAACCGCAGTCTCCGGCCGTGGTTCCGGTCATGTAATAGGTACCTTTGTATTCGTATACGAACGGGTCGGCGACTTGCAACACTTCTCCGTCGGTCGTCCGTACCGGATTCGTGTACGTGTCTTTTTCGGATTCCGGATTTCGGGCGCTGCCGTGCGTAGCAGGCGCCAGTAGACTGCATAATAAGAAAACGAGGATTGTGTTTTTCATGGGTCGTATCGGATTTGCGTTATTGAATTGCAGAATTGGTGCGGTTTTGCGGAATTCCGTATGCCTTACATGCCCAGTCGTAACCTTCGTCCGGCACGTCGTTGCAGCGGACGGCGATCGTATTCGGGTCCGTTTCCCAGAAAGCCTTTACCGTTTTGCCGCCCATCGCCTCTTCGGGTTTCGTGTCGTCCGGGTTGACGATTACGCGCAGACCGACCGATTCGAGCATCATCTCCATGTCTCCGCGCGAGTTGCCACCGACCAGGATCGGCCGGGCCTTAATAAAGGTGTTGAGCGCTTCGGCTTTACCGGCGTCCTGCGGGATCGGACGCACCGTTTCGTCGGTGACGATCCCGTCGCGGATACAGGATTTGACTCCGATGATCCGGTCGACCGGAATCCCCAGCTCTTCGTGGATAAACCGCTGGTACAATAGTTCAGGAGAGGCCGTAATCACCCAGATTTCGATGCCGTATTCCTCGAGGTTTCCGAGCAGTTCTTTCATCTCCGGATAAAATTTCCGCTGGAATTTGTCGTGGAAACACTCCCAGCCGACCCGGCACATCTCGTCGGGAGTCATTCCGGCATAGAACCGGATGTAATTTTCGATGTAGGAGAAAGTGACGTTGTCCCCGTCGATCAACTGCCGGCAGACCGCCCACTTCGTTTTCGAATTTTCATCCTTTTTGCCTTCGTAATTTTTACGGGCGAAATCGTAAGTGGCTTCGTCGGCGAGGTAGTACGGCGTTTGGCCGAGCAGCGTGCCGTCGCAGTCGAAAACGGCTACCTTGCGTTCTTTCATCGTGCGGGTGGAGTTCAGAAACGATTCCAGTTTCCGGTTCGTTTCGGCGGAGAAGCCGGCGATCGGGCGGTAAGTTTGGGCGTTGACGCTCCATGCCAGCATCGCGAAAACGAGCGGTGCGATCGACCGGAAGGTTTTTTTGATCATGTCGGTTCGGGTTTGAAACAATATACGGATTACAGATATGGTATAAGTCGATTCTGAAAAACGATTCGGATGTCAAATATACAAAAAAGGTCCGGTATAAATACCGGACCCAACCTAACTTAACCCAACTTTACCTAACTGCATCGCAGCTAACCTAACCTAAAACTAACCTTAACATTAACCTTTTTCGCTGAGAACCAATTTGCTTAAGCCGTTCGATTTCGTTCCGCCATACGCTTACCGGTTTATCAACTTTTCCTACGTGCAATATTAGACCTTTTGCGAGGCATTTTTTTTCATGAGCTATCCATTTTTTTGCAATCCTGTTCCGATTTACGGGTTTAACGGTTAAAATTCGCGAAAAAGAAAAACAAATCGGGTTTTGTAAGATTTTAATGAATTAGTTGTAACTTTGGTTCGTCATCCGGCGGACGTATCCGGCAACCGGGGCAAAAGCTGCCGGATACGTATTTCTGCGGTTGCAAAAATGGAGTTTATGAAAGGAAAATGGATGCTTGGTGCCGTCCTGATTTTTATTTTTCTCTCAGGAGGGTGCGATAAGACGGACGATTCGAGTTTTGTTACGGATGTTTATTGGTTCCGGACGGCGACCCAGACGGTCGATGTCGATACGTCGTTGCGGGTTCCGTCGAGCAGCCCATTTATGTCTACCGCCTGGGAGGAGTCGAATATGCCGTCGACACCCTCGCTTTCGAGGTGCTGCCGGAATACACTACGGCCGTCGATCCCGACAACTATCAGTTGGTTAATTCGGTCGTGCGGTTCGTGACTGCCGATACGCTGCGTTCGGAGATCGTATTGAAGATTTATCCGGAGACGCTGCTGAAGCCCGATACGGTCGCTCTGAAACTGCTTTACACGCATCCGGCCAATACCGGAAACAACCGTCGTCACGACCGGATCCGGGTAATCCTGAATCCTGTCAAGCCGCCGGAACCGGATCCCGAGCCCGAAGAGCCTGAACAACCCGACGATCCGGATAATCCCGATGATCCGGATAACCCGGACGATTCCGGAACTACGGAAACGCCGGCCGAATGAGCGGAACATTTACCGAACATTAACCAATACATTAAAAAATGAAACATTTATTATTGTTGAGTGCCTGGTGCGTGGGGGTATGCGCGGGCGCCGCCGGTCAGGATGCCAAAAAATACCCCGATCCCGCGCCGATGACGCACGACATGTCCGAGTTCTGGACGCCGCAACCGAAAATCGTTACGCCTCCGGATATGGACAATGCGGTGGTTGCGCCGCCGTCCGACGCCGTCGTTCTGCTGGGGCTGAAAGACAACGCGATTAGCGAATGGGTAAACTGCGAGGAGGGCAAGCCCGTCGGCTGGCAGATCGAGAATGGGATCATGACCGTCAAGCCGCACTCCGGCAGCATCCGCACGAAAAAGGATTTCGGCGACTTCCAGTTGCACCTCGAGTGGAGCGCACCGACCGAAATCGTCGGCGAAAGCCAGGGACGCGGCAACAGCGGCGTGTTTATGCAAGGCATGTACGAAGTGCAGATTCTCGACAACTACCAGAACGAAACCTATGCGAACGGCCAGGCCGGGAGTATCTACAAGCAGACTCCGCCGCTGGTGAACGCCTGCCAGAAACCGGGCAAATGGAATACTTACGATATTATCTATACCGCTCCGCGTTTCAAGGAGGACGGCTCGCTGCAATCGCACGGGCGCATTACCGTGCTGCATAACGGTGTTTTGGTGCAGAACAATACGATGATTCTCGGAACGACCGAGTTTATCGGTTTCCCGCGGATCGTCGCGCACGGCAAGGGCCCGATCATCTTGCAGGATCATTTGAATCCGGTGCGTTTCCGCAATATCTGGATCCGCGAACTGTAATCCGGAGGACTTACCGGCAAAGGGAGGCGGATTCCGGCTCCCTTTCGCTATCTTTAGGAATCACCTGAACGTTAACCTTATGTATAGAAAAACGATTTTGAAGGCTGCGCTGCTGCTGGCATGCGTCGTCTGTTTTCCCGGTGTGTCCTGCGCCCGCAGACCGATCCGGGCGTTGATCGTCACCGGGCAGAATAACCACAACTGGCCCGTCAGCCACCGGGCGTTGCAGGCCATCCTGCAAAATTCCGGACTGTTTGCCGTCGATCTGGCGGTTTCTCCGCCGCAGGGCGGCGATATGGATGCTTTTGATCCCGATTTTAGCGCCTACCGGGTGGTGATCCTGGATTATAACGGAGACCGCTGGAGCGCTTCGACCGAGCGGCGTTTTCTGGATTATGTCCGCGACGGAGGCGGGGTGGTGCTCTACCACGCCGCCGACAATGCTTTTCCCGATTGGGAGGAATTTAATCGTATTGCCGCTCTCGGAGGTTGGGGAGGCCGCGACGAGCGTTCCGGCCCGTACCTGTACTGGAAGGACGGAAGTTTGGTAAGAGACACGACGAAGGGGCCCGGAGGCTCGCACGGCGAACAGCGCGAATACTCGATGAATGGCCGTAATGCCGAACATCCGGTTGTCCGGGGATTGCCCGGGCGGTGGATACATGCGACCGACGAGCTGTACGATCGGATGCGCGGTCCGGCCAATGTCGCGGAATTGCTGTACACGGCCTATGCCGATCCCGGACGAGGAGGTTCCGGACGCGAGGAACCGTTGGTTTTTACCGTCGATTACGGGAAAGCCCGCATATTTCACTTGATGATCGGTCATGCGGGACCGAGTCTCGAAGACAATCCGGCCATGCAGTGTACGGGGTTTCAAACGTTGTTGCTGCGCGGGTCGGAATGGGCCGCTACCGGGAAAGTCCGTCAGCGGGTACCCGACGACTTCCCGACGGAGCGGAAAAGCAGTTTGCGTAAGGATTATCGGAAGCCTTGAATGCTTTGCTGTATGGTTTGTTCACCAGATAAAACGGGCGGCCCAATCTTGAGGGGCCGCCCGTTTCGGTTTTGCGGGATTCCGGTTATTAATTTTCGCCGGACGACTGTTGATTGAGGATGTTTTCGACCTTGTTCAACATTTTGAGCGTCGCCTTGATAGCGGCTTCCGTCTGGTCGGCGTCCAGCCCGCGGGTCTTGAACGTTTCGCCGCGGTATTCCCACGTGATGTAGGTTTGGACGAAAGCGTCGGTGCGTCCTCCCGGAGGAATCGATACCGAATAGTTGACCAGCATCGGGAAATCGCGTTTCAGTTGCTCCTTGTAGATTTTCCGGATGGCCCGCATGAATGCGTCGTACTGCCCGTCTCCCGACGAGGTTTCCTCGTAATCCCGATCGTTGATCCGGATTTTCACGGTCGCCACCGGCCTAAGGCCATACGACAGAGACAGATTGTAATTCAGGATATGCACCTTTACGTCGTAAACGTCCTGTTTCAGGATGTCCGCGATGATGTAAGGCAGGTCTTCCGACGTTACGGCCTGTTTCTTGTCGCCCAGTTCGATGATCCGTTCGGTCACTTTGCGCATCGCTTCCTCGTCGAGGTCGATGCCCAGCGTATCGAGATTTTTTTTGATATTCGCCTTGCCCGACATCTTTCCGAGCGCGTATTCGCGCACCCGTCCGAACCGTTCGGGCAACAGGTCGTTGTAGTACAGGTTGTCCTTATTGTCCCCGTCGGCATGGATGCCGGCGCACTGCGTGAATACGTTTTCGCCGACGACCGGTTCGTTGGCCGGGATGTGGATGCCCGTGTAGGTTTCCACTATCCGGCTGACGTGGTTGATGCTCTTCTCGACGATCGTATTACGCACTTTCAGGTGGTCGTTCAACACGGCGATTACGCTCGACAGCGGCGCATTCCCGGCCCGTTCGCCCAATCCGTTGACGGTCGTATGGATGCCCTGCACTCCGGCTTTGACGGCTGCGGCGACGTTGGCGACCGCCAGATCGTAGTCGTTGTGCGCGTGGAAGTCGAAATGCAGCTCCGGATAGCGTTCCACCATGTCGCGGCAAAAAGCGTAGCAGTCGTCCGGGTTCAGCACCCCGAGCGTGTCGGGAATCATAAAGCGCCGGATAGGCTCTCTTTTCAGCGTATCGACCATCTCATAAACGTAGTCGGGCGAAAAACGCATCCCGTTCGACCAGTCTTCCAGATAGATGTTGACCGCGATGCCCATTTCGGTCGCTTGCGCGATGGCCGTTTTGATATCGGCGAAGTGTTGCTGCGGGGTTTTGCGTAGTTGAAGTTCGCAATGACGGCGCGAGCCTTTCGCCAGTAGGTTGACTACCCGGCAGCCGGCGTCTGCGATCCATTTCAACGATACCCCGTTGTCGACGAATCCCAGTACTTCCACACGATCCAGATACCCGCGTGCGGCAGCCCACTGCGCAATCCTGCGCACCGATTCGAATTCGCCCTCCGACACCCGTGCCGAAGCGATTTCAATCCGGTTTACGTGCAGTTCGTCGAGCAGCAGGCGGGCCATACTGAGTTTTTCGCGTACCGCGAACGAAACCCCGGAGGTCTGTTCGCCGTCGCGCAACGTCGTATCGAGTATCTCAATCTCTTTTACCATAAGCGTAAGGAAGTTAGGCCCGGGCCTTTTCGAAACGGGCGATATCGTCTTGGATGCTCAACAGATAGTCTACGTCGTCGTACCCGTTCAACAGGCATTCTTTTTTGTATCCGTCGATTTCGAACGAAGTTTTTTCGCCGGTCGAGCAGATCGTGAAGGTCTGATTCGGCAGGTCGACTTCGAATTGAGCCTCGGATCGGCAGCGATGGCGGCGAATATTTTGTTTAAGAACTCGTCGCTGACCTGTACCATTACCAGGCCGTTGTTCAGCGCGTTGTTGCGGAAAATATCGGCGAAAAAGCTTGATACCACCACCCGGAATCCGTAGTCGAAAATCGCCCACGCGGCATGTTCGCGCGACGAACCGCAGCCGAAGTTTTTTGCGGCCACCAGGATCTCGCCGCCGAATTTCGGATCGTTCAGCGGGAAGGAGTCCACCTTGTTGCCGGCCTTATCGTAACGCCAGTCGCGGAACAAATTGTCCCCGAAGCCTTTGCGTTCGACCGCTTTCAGGAAGCGGGCGGGAATGATCTGGTCGGTATCGACGTTCTCTATATTCAGCGGACAGGCCGTAGTCGTTAATTTCGTGAATTTTGGAATAGCCATGGTATTTGAAAATTATGCACCTCGTGCTTGTTATCGGATTAAAGGTTGAATACTTCGCGCGGATCGGAGATCACGCCGGTTACGGCGGCGGCGGCGGCTACCAGCGGTCCCGCCAGCATCGTGCGGGCTCCCGGACCCTGGCGTCCCTCGAAATTGCGGTTCGAGGTCGATACGCTGTACATGCCCGAAGGAATTTTGTCCGCGTTCATCGCCAGGCAGGCCGAGCAACCGGGCTGTCGCAGTTCGAAACCGGCTTCGTTCAGGATCGTTTCCAGTCCTTCGGCTTTGGCCTGCGCTTCGACCATCTTCGAACCCGGAACGAGCCATGCGGTTACGTTCGGCGCTTTCTTGCGGCCTTTCACGGCGTTGGCGAACTGCCGGAAGTCCTCGATCCGGCCGTTGGTGCAACTACCCAGAAACACGTAATCGACCTTTTTGCCGAGCATCTTCTCGCCGCTGTGGAAGCCCATGTAATTCAGCGATTTGTCGAAGCTGACCTTGTCGCTGCCGCTGAGTCCTTCGCCCGACGGAATCGTGCCGGTAATGCCCATTCCCATGCCCGGGTTCGTACCGTACGTGATCATCGGCTCGATATCGGCGGCGTCGAACGCGTATTCGGTGTCGAAATGCGCGTCCTGATCCGAATAAAGTTCTTTCCAGGCGGCTACGGCTTTGTCGAAATCGGCTCCCTGCGGGGCTCGGTTGCGGCCTTTCACGTAGTCGAACGTCGTTTGGTCGGGGGCGATGATGCCGCCGCGCGCGCCGCATTCGATGCTCATATTGCAGACGGTCATCCGCTCTTCCATCGACAGGTCGCGGATCGCTTCGCCGGCGAACTCGATAAAATGTCCCGTTCCGCCCGACGCCGATATCTTCGAGATGATGTACAGGACGATGTCTTTGGCCGTCACCCCTTTGCCGCGCTTGCCGTTCACGGTGATACGCATTGTTTTGGGCTTCGGCTGCAGGATGCACTGCGAAGCGAATACCATTTCGACTTCCGACGTGCCGATTCCGAATGCGACGGCGCCGAAAGCCCCGTGCGTCGAGGTGTGGCTGTCGCCGCATACGATCGTCATGCCGGGCTGAGTGATCCCCTGTTCGGGCCCGACGATATGCACGACGCCGTGTCCGGGACTGCCCAGCTTGAAGTATTCCACACCGTTCTCCTCGCAGTTGCGGCTGAACGATTCGAGCTGTTTGCGGCTCTGTTCTTCGGCGACGGGTCGATCCTGGTTCAGGGTCGGCACGTTGTGATCCGGCGTTCCGGTCGTCTGCTGCGGCCGGGCTACTTTGATCCCGCGGTTTTTGAGTCCCAGAAAAGCGACCGGCGAGGTTACTTCGTGAATATAATGACGGTCGATATATAATACGCTGCGGCCGCCGTCCAACTGACGGACTACGTGTGCATCCCAAACTTTGTCAAAAAGTGTTTTTCCCATTTTCGTGTGTTTATGATTATTCTGTTTTTTCCGTTACATTGAGCAGGTTCAGTCCGTCCACGAAAGCTTCGACGGCCGCTTTTACGACGTCCGTATTAGCCGAAAAACCGTGGACCAGCATCGACCCGCATTTGACCTGTACGTGTACGCGGCCTACGTCGTCGCTGCCCTTGTTCATCGCCTGGATCAGGAATTCGGTGATCTGTACCGTTTCGTTGATCAGCGTTTTGATCGCTTTGACCGCCGCGTCCACCGGGCCGTTTCCGGTGCAGGTGGCCGTGCGTTCGCTGTCGCCGATCTTGACGATGACCGTCGCGGTGGGGATCAGCGTGCCGGTCAGGATTTGCAGGTATTTCAGTTTGATCCGCTTGCCGACCTTTTCGCCGGTGGCGGCCCCGACCAGATAGAGCAGGTCGTCGTCGCGGACGTCCTTCTTCTTGTCGGCCAGTTCGAGGAACTTGGCGTATACTTCGTCCAGTTCTTTCTGTTCGAGTTTGAATCCGAGCAGTTCGAGCCGGTGGTTCAGCGCCGCGCGGCCGCTGCGGGCCGTCAGGGCGATCACCGATTCGTCCAGTCCGACATCGACCGGATTGATGATCTCGTAGCTTTCGCGGCTTTTCAGCACGCCGTCCTGGTGGATTCCCGACGAATGCGCGAAAGCATTGCGCCCGACTATCGCCTTGTTGGCCTGCACGGGCATATTCATCATGCTGGCCACCATGCGACTGGTCGAGGTAAGCAGTTTCGAATTGATCGACGTGTCGACGTTCAGGTGCTTGTGGCAGCGCAACGCCATCACGACTTCTTCGAGCGAAGTATTGCCGGCGCGCTCGCCGATCCCGTTGATCGTCACTTCGGCCTGGCGGGCGCCGTTGATAACGGCTTCGAGCGTATTGGCCGTCGCCATACCCAGGTCGTTGTGACAATGCGTCGAGATAATCGCCCGGTGGATGTTGCCTACATGCTCCATCAGGTACTTGATTTTTCGTCCGTACTCCTGCGGCAGGCAGTATCCGGTAGTATCGGGGATATTGACCACCGTGGCTCCCGCTTTGATCACCGCTTCGATGACGCGCGCGAGGTATTCGTTGTCGGCCCGACCGGCGTCTTCAGCGTAGAATTCGACGTCTTCGACATACTTCTTCGCGTGTTTCACGGCGGCTACGGCCCGTTCGATGATCTCTTCGGGAGTCGATTTGAGCTTGTCGTAAATATGCGAATGGGACACGCCGATCCCGGTATGGATCCGCTTGTGCTTGGCCAGCGCCAGCGCGTCGGCGGCTACGTCGATGTCTTTCTGTACGGCGCGGGTCAGCGCGCAAATCGTGGGATTCGAAACCGCTTTCGAAATTTCGCGCACCGAATTGAAGTCGCCCGGACTCGAAATCGGGAAACCTGCTTCCAGGATATCTACGCCCAGTTCTTCCAGGGCACGGGCTACTTCTATCTTTTCAATCGTATTCAACTGGCAACCGGGAACCTGTTCCCCGTCGCGCAACGTCGTGTCGAAAATAAATAATTTCTCACTCATGGCATCAAGTCTTTTAAACCGTAATTCTACATTCTTTCATTTACAAAATTAGCGGTTTCATTTCGAAAGTAGTCAAGTTGCAAATATACAAATACGACGGCAAAAAAGCAAAACGGCGCGACTAAAGAGTCTATAATAAATACGATACGCTCCCGTGCCGCCGCAAAATGTACGACGCCAACCTATCTGGTGAAAAGGTATCGGGGATTACTGTTTCGGCCTGATATTCAGCAGCAGCCGCGCCTGTTCGCGTGCGGCTGCGGTGACGTCCGTACCGCTGAGCATTTTTGCGATTTCGTCGATGCGTTGCTGCTGATCGAGTTTACGGATGCGGGTGGCCGTGGTCGCTCCGGATTCTTCTTTATATACGAAGAAGTGATGGTCTCCCTTGCTGGCGATCTGCGGCAGATGCGTGATGTTGACGACCTGCAAGTCTTCCGACAGGCGGCTGATGATCTCGCCCATCCGGTCGGCGATCGATCCGGATACTCCGGTGTCTATTTCGTCGAAGATGACGGTCGGCAGTTGGCTGTGGTGCGCGACGATTGCTTTGAGGCTCAGCATCAGCCTCGACATTTCTCCGCCTGAGGCTACCCGTTCGATCGGCTGAGGAGGCATGTGGCGGTTGGCCGTGAACAAAAAACGGATGTCGTCCGCGCCGTCGGGTCGCAGTTCGGCGGCCGGCGTGATCTCGATACGCAGTTCGGCGGCCGGCATTCCCAGTTCGGCGAGCATCTCTTTGACCTGTTTTTCGACGTGCGGGGCGGTTTTTTTGCGTCCGGCGGTGATTTCTGCGGCCTGCTTCGCGGCTTTTGCGCGTAATTCTCCGATCCGCTGCGACAACGTTTCGACGGCCTGCGCCGATCCTTCGATCTGTGCGAGGCGCTTTTCGTAATCGGTTTGCAGGGCGAGCAACGCTTCGACGGAATCCGCCTTGTGTTTTTGTTGCAGCGAGTAGATTAGGTCGAGCCGTTGCGACACCGATTCGAGCCGCTGCGGATCGGCTTCCAGGCGATCCCCTTCGGAAGCGATTTCGGAAGCCATGTCTTTCAGGTCGAGCGCGGCGCTGTGCAACCGGCTATAGAATGCGTCGGCCTGCGGATAAACCCTGGCGATCCGTCCGAGCGACACTTCGATCTCTTTGATCCGACCGAGCAGGTTTTCATCGGCTCCGGTCATCTCCTGCGAGATCCATAGCAGCGTATCCTTGATTTCGGCCGCATGAGACAGTTCGGTTTGCTGCGCTTCGAGTTCCGCCTGCTCCCCCTCTTTCAGCTTGGCTTTTTGCAATTCGTCCGACTGGAAGGCGAGGTATTCCCGGTCGCGGTCGTTCGCTTCGGCTTGTTGTCGCAGTCGGTTCAACTCGCGTTCGGATTGTTGCAACGCAGCGAACGTCTCCCTGTAACGCGACAGCAGGCCGTCGTGCGAAGCGACGCTGTCCACGATACCGGTTTGGAAACGGTTGTCCGCGAGCAGTAGGGTCTGGTGCTGCGAATGAATGTCGATCAGCCGGCTGCCGATCTCGCGCAAGGTGTTCATCTGTACCGGAATGTCGTTTACATAGGCTCGACTTTTCCCTCCCGGCGTGACGATGCGCCGGATGATTGTCCGGTTTTCGTAGTCGATGTCCAACGATTCGAACAATGCCTCCAGTCCGTATCCGTCGATGTCGAATTCCGCTTCGATGACGCAGTTGCGCTGGCTGTTCTTAATCGCCGCGGCATCGGTGCGATTACCGAGAATCAGGCCGAGAGCCCCGAGCAGGATCGATTTTCCGGCTCCGGTCTCTCCGGTGACGATATTCAGCCCGGCGGCCAGTTCGATGTCCAACCGGTCGATCAGCGCGTAATTTTCAACCGACAAACGATTCAGCATGGCGATTTCAAAAGTTTATCCAGACGGTTTATAGGTATTGTTGAGCGTTCGGTTATTCGGGACGGGCGTTTTTCGGCGCCCAGAACGCTTCGATTTCGTCGACGATGTCCGCGGCTACTTCAGTTTTGCTTTTCAGCCCGAATACGGTTTCGCTTCCGTCGCGGCGAAGTATCGTGATCTTGTTGGTATTGCCTCCAAATCCGGCGCCGTCGTCCTGCAAAGAGTTCAGTACGATGAAATCCATGTTTTTGCGTTCCAGCTTGGATTGCGCGTTGGCTTGTTCGTGGTCGGTTTCGAGCGCGAATCCGGCCACGAGGCGCGTTCCTTTGACCGCTCCGATCGCAGCGGCGATATCCCGAGTCGGCTGCAGGGCGATGTTCCATGCCGATCCTTCCTTTTTGATTTTCGTGTCGGCGACCGCCTGCGGCGTATAGTCGGCCACGGCGGCGCACATGACCGCCGCGTCGCATCGGTCGAAAGCTTTCGTAGCGGCCCGGAACATCTGCTCGGCCGTCACCACGTCGACCGTCTGCACGCCGTCCGGCGGCGTCAAGGCCGTTTTCCCGGTTACGAGGATCACTTCGGCGCCGCGTTCTTTCAACTCGGCGGCGATCGCATACCCCATTTTGCCCGACGAGAAGTTTGAAATGTAGCGTACCGGGTCGATCGGTTCGATCGTCGGGCCGGCCGTTACGAGGATCGTTTTGCCGGTCAGGTTGCGTTTCTTGGCGAAAAAATCCGATACGAAAGCGACGATCTTCTCCGGTTCTTCCATGCGGCCTTTGCCCGACAGGCCGCTGGCCAGTTCGCCTTCGGCGGGCTCGATCACCTGGTTGCCGTAGCTTTTCAGCGAGTCGAGGTTGTATTGCGTGGTAGGGTGGGAGTACATGTCCATATCCATCGCCGGAGCGACGAAAACGGGACACCGCGCCGACAGATAAGTGGTCAGCAGCAGGTTGTCCGCCACGCCGGTCGCCATTTTCGCGATCGTGTTGGCCGTAGCCGGGGCGATCAGGTAAGCGTCCGCCCACGTGCCGAGACTGACATGGCTGTTCCATTCCCCGTTCTCCGGATTGAAGAATTCGACCGGAACGGGATGTTTGCACAGGGTCGCCAGCGTCAGCGGCGTGATGAACTGTTTGGCCAGCGGGGTCATTACGACCCGCACTTCGGCTCCTTCGCGCACCAGCAATCTGACGAGTATCGCAGCCTTGTAGGCTGCGATACTTCCCGTTACCCCGACGAGTATTTTTTTCCCTCTGAGCATCGTATTTGAAAATTGTCGGAACGATCCGGTTTATTCTGCCGGCAGCTCCTCGGTTGCGTCCGCTTTCGTATCCCGGAAATAGATCTCTCCGGAGAGAAATTCTTCGGTAGCTACGATCGCCGGTTTCGGCAGGCGTTCGTAATATTTCGATATTTCGATCTGTTCGCGGTTCTCGAAAGTCTCTTCCAGCGAGTCGTTAACGCTCGAAAAATCGGCCAGCTTGCGCGTCAGTTCCTGTTTTATTTCGCTGGAGATCTGGTTGGCGCGGCGTGCGATGATGACTACCGATTCGTAAATGTTGCCCGTCGGAGCGTCCAGATCCGTCAGTTTACGCGTTACGGTGTTGGTCGGAATACTACTTTTCTTCAGTTCCATTGCTTGTTTCGGAATTATCGGATTTATTTGATTTTTCGCTCTTTTCTTTTTTCGGCTTGGGCTCCCGGGCCGCTTTGGACTCTTTGGCCGGTTTGGGCTCTTTCTCGACAGCGGCTTTTGCTTCTTTCTTTTCTTTCCGTTCCGCTTTCCCACGCTTTGCCGTCGTGCCGGTCTGGTCGGAGAAATTGAGGGACGGAGCCGATTCCGTTACCTCTTCGCTGTCTTCCGCTTCGGTGCCATCGGGCTTCTCTTTGTATTTCTCCAGGAATTTTTTAGCCTCGTCCTGCATTTTGTCGGCTTCTTTGCGGTATTTGCTTTCCGGATATTCGTCGATAAAGCTGTAATAAGCGTTCTGGGTATCCAGATAACGCTGACGCTGTAAGGCAGGAACGCTGTTGCGGGCATAGAGACACTGCGCGCTGACGATCAGATAAGCCAGTTCCTCGCGGTGGTTGCTTTCCGGATATTTCAGGATCGCGTTGCGCAACGCCGTAACGGCCGAATTGTAATAACCTACGTCGTAATAGAGTTTGGCGTTCAGGAAAGCTTTGTCGTAAAGCTTCTGACGCAGTTCGACCATGTTTTCAAGCAGCTCGTCCCGTTTTTGGCTTTTGGGATACCGATCCAAGTATTCGCTGATGGCCTGCATGGCCTGGAACGTGAACGATTGATCGTTTTCGGGCTTCGGCGACAGGTAGTAGAACCCTTTGGCGAAATAGTATTCCGACTCTTCGAGGAACGGGCTTCGCCCGAAACGCCGGCGGAATTCGTCGAATTGCTGGGAGCTGGTTTCGAAATCCCCCATTTTGTAGGAGCACAGGCTCGTGTAGAAAGCGACGGTATCGGCTGATCGGATTGGCTGAAGATGTGTTCGATGTCCTTGAACAGGGTGAGCGACCTGCTGTATTTCCCGGCATTGAAGTATTCGAGAGCCTTGTCGTACTTTTGCTTGTTGCTGCCGCTTTTCAGGAGTTTGTTGTACTCGCTGCACGACACGGTCGTCAAAAGCATTAACGCAATAAAAATTTTCGCAGGATAAAATTTCATCGTTATTTACAGGGTTTAAACGCTTCGCACGGAAAACACCATATTTACCGGACGGGCAAAGTTATGTATTTTTAACGATTTGGGAAACATATATTGTTTTTTTTCGATTTATATTTTGTATGCGGGCACGGAGCGTTCCGATGCCGGTCTCCGGTAGGGAGGGCTGCTTCCCGCGGATGCGGCGGCGCGGGCGGGAAGCGTTCCGATGCGGATGCGGCGGGTGCGTTTTGCGTTCGATTGCCGGGCGGAAAAACGGAAACGGAACATAAAAAAAGGTTAAATTTTTTATGCTTTGTAGAAAAAGGTTAACTTTGTGTGATTTTTTGTGGAATTCAACCAAACAAATTATACTACAGTGGATATTTTTGAACGAATACACGAGAACGCCGGCGGCCCGATCGGTCAGTATCAGAAATTGAGTCACGGTTACTATTCTTTCCCGAAACTGGAAGGAGAAATCGGTCCCCGGATGATGTTCCGCGGGCGGGAAGTATTGAACTGGAGCCTGAATAACTACCTGGGGCTGGCCAACAACCCGGAGGTGCGGAAGGCCGATGCCGAAGCCGCCGCCGAATTCGGTATGGCGTATCCGATGGGGGCGCGTATGATGAGCGGGCAGACCAAATGGCACGAACAGCTCGAACGGGAGTTGGCCGCCTTCGTCGGCAAGCCCGACGCGTTCCTGCTGAACTACGGGTATCAGGGGATGATCTCGATCATCGATTCGCTGCTGACCCGCCGCGACGTGGTGGTTTACGATTCGGAGGCGCACGCCTGCATCATCGACGGGCTGCGGTTGCATACCGGCAAGCGTTTCGTTTATCCGCATAACGACATGGAGGCCTGCCGCAAGCAGCTCGGTCATGCCACGAAGCTGGCCGAAGAGAACGGCGGCGGCGTGCTGGTAATCACCGAGGGTGTGTTCGGCATGAAAGGCGACCTGGGTAAGCTCGACGAGATCGTCGCCATGAAGAAGGATTTCAAGTTCCGCCTGCTGGTCGACGACGCGCACGGGTTCGGAACGATGGGGAAGACCGGCGCCGGAACGCCCGAGCATTTCGGCGTGATCGACGGCGTGGACGTACTGTTCAATACGTTCGCCAAGTCGATGGCCGGGATCGGCGCTTTCGTTTCGTCTGAAAAATATATCGTGGATTACCTGCGTTACAACATGCGTTCGCAGACCTATGCGAAAGCGCTGCCGATGCCGATGGTCAAAGGGGCGTTGAAGCGTCTGGATATGATCCGCAAGCATCCGGAATTCAAGGACAACCTTTGGACGATCGTCCATGCGTTGCAGAGCGGCTTCCGCAAGCGCGGGTTCGATATCGGCGGCACCTTGTCGCCCGTTACGCCCGTTTACATGAAAGGCGGGGTGGACGAGGCCTGCAATATCGTGGTCGATCTGCGCGAGACCTATAACCTGTTCTGTTCGGTGGTCGTGTATCCGGTGATTCCGAGAGGGGAGATCATTCTGCGGATTATTCCTACGGCCGTACATACGCTCGAAGACGTGGAGTATACGCTGGATTGCTTCGAAAAGTGCCATGCGAAACTTAAGAACGGCGATTACAAGAAGCCGATGCCGGACATGGGCGAAAAATAGTTTGATGCGAAGGCGGTCTCCGAACCGCCGGAAAACAGCTTCGAATTCTGAAGGGCGGCGTTTTCGGATTGCCGCCCTTCGTATTTCGATTTCTGATGTTATTGTCCCGGCGACCGTATGCCGATAAAAAGCGAAGCCGCCGGAAATCTCCCGGCGGCTTCGCTTTTTACAGGTCGTCGCGTATGCCGTTTTGCGGCGGCATTAGTTGATCGTCATCATTTCGCGGTATTTGGGCAGCGGCCAGAGTTCGTCGTCCACGATCAGCTCGAGCTTGTCGATGTCGTGGCGGATTTTGTCGAGATAGATCAGCACGTCTTCCGAATAACCGGTCGCCCGCGCCACCAGGTTGTCCATGTGGTTGTATTTCTTCCGGGCTTCGACCATCAGGTAAGTGTTCTCGCGAATGGCCTTCACGTGCTTGGCGATCGTCTGGATCGTACGGATTTCCTCGGCCGCCAGGTCGAGGTACTCGTTCGGCAGGATGTCCTTGAGTCCCTGGACGTTCTTAATCAGGATATTCTGGTAATGAATAGCTGTCGGAACGATATGGTTGGCCGCCATATCCGCCAGTACGCGCGATTCGATCTGGATTTTCTTGATCAGATTTTCCATGTTGATTTCGTAACGGGCGTGGATTTCCGATTCGTTGAACACTTTGTGTTTGTCGAACAGTTTCGAATAGGCTTTGCTGCTGAAAATCTTGAATGCGTCCGGAACGCTCTGGATGCTTTCGAGCCCGCGTCTGTCGGCTTCGCGCAGCCATTCGGCGCTGTATCCGTTGCCTTCGAACCGGATTTTTTTCGATTCGATGATGTATTTGCGGATGATCTGTAGGATCGCTTCGTCTTTTTTCACCCCTTTGTCGATCAGCTTGTCGACTTCGGCTTTGAATAGGGTGAGCTGTTCGGCGACCGCCGTGTTGATCGGAATCAGCGGCGCGGCGCAGTTGTTCGACGAACCGGTCGCCCGGAATTCGAACCGGTTGCCGGTGAAGGCGAACGGCGAGGTGCGGTTGCGGTCGGTGTTGTCGAGCAGAATTTCCGGGATCTTTCCGATGTCGAGTTTGATCTCGGTTTTTTCGTCGGGAGTCAGTTTCTTGTCGCTCAGGCGTTCTTCGAGCGAGTCGAGGATGGCCGACAGGGTCGAGCCGGTGAATACCGACATGACGGCCGGCGGCGCTTCGTGCGAGCCGAGCCGGTGCGAATTCGACTGGGTGGCGATCGACGCCATGAACAACGGACCGTAATTGTGGGCGGCCATGATCGTATTGACGAAAAAGGTCAGGAATTGGATGTTGTTTTTCGGTGTTTTGCCCGGCGCAAGCAGGTTTACGCCCGTGTCGGTCAGCAGCGACCAGTTGCAGTGCTTGCCCGATCCGTTGACGCCGGCGAACGGTTTTTCGTGGAACAGCACGCGCAGCTTGTGTTTTTGCGCCAGCCGGCGCATCAGGGTCATCAGCAATGTGTTGTGATCGACGGCGATGTTGGCTTCCTCGAATACAGGCGCGCATTCGAATTGATTCGGGGCCACCTCGTTGTGCCGGGTCTTGATCGGGATGCCGAGGCGGTAGGCTTGCAGTTCGAAGTCTTTCATGTATTCGAGCACGCGGCTCGGAATGGCTCCGAAATAGTGGTCGTCGAGTTGCTGGTCTTTGGCCGCGATGTGCCCCATCAGCGTACGTCCGGTCTGCGCCAAGTCGGGACGGGCCAGAAACAGCGCTTCGTCCACCAGGAAATATTCCTGCTCCCAGCCCAGCGTGACATTGACCTTCCTTACGTCCTTGTCGAACAACTGACACACTTCGACGGCGGCTTTATCAATGGCCTGCAGCGACTTGAGCAGCGGCGTTTTGAAGTCGAGCGCTTCGCCGGTGTAGGCGATGAATATGCTGGGGATACAGAGCGTCCGGTCGAGAATGAACGCGGGCGACGAAGGGTCCCAAGCCGAATAACCGCGCGCTTCGAACGTGTTGCGGAGGCCTCCGGTCGGGAAACTCGATGCGTCGGGTTCCTGCTGTACGAGCAGTTCGCCTTTGAACGCTTCGAACGATCCGCCTCCGAACATCGGTTCGAAGAAGGCGTCGTGTTTCTCGGCGGTGGAGTCGTTCAGCGGCTGGAACCAGTGCGAATAGTGGGTTGCTCCTTTTTCCATGGCCCACGTTTTCATCCCCTGGGCGACCTGGTTGGCGATCTTGCGGTCGATCCGCCGTCCTTCGTCGACGGCGGTGCAGAGGCTTTCGTAAGCTTCTTTCGGGATGTATTGACGCATTTTTTTCGCGGTCGAATACGTCCGCGCCGAAATAATCGGATATCTTTTTGTCCGGCAGGTCGGCTTTTACCGGCTCCCGTTTTGACATTTCGTCAAGCGCCTTGAAACGTAATATTGCCATGTCGATTCGTTGTTTGTATTTGAACGGACAAAAGTAGCAAATATTCGCGAATGCCCCTATTTTTTGCAGGGGTATTCGCGAAAAAAATGTTTTTTCGGACGCTTAGTCGAACGATTGCATCCCGGTTTGGGCGATCCGGATGATTTTTTGGTAATCTTGGTAATTCAGTTCCATGAAAAAATAGTGGATCGGGTCTACCCGCATACCGTCGTGCTTGACTTCGTAATGCAGGTGGGGCGCCAGCGACAGACCCGTGTTGCCGGATTGGGCGATGATGTCGCCCCGTTTGACGAATTCGCCTTTTTTAGCGTAGATTTTTCCCAGGTGGCTGTAAGTCGTTTCGTAGCCGTTCCCGTGGTTGATGACCACGGTATTCCCGGACGTGGTGTTACGCGTAACGACGTCCTTGATCCGGCCGTCGGCCGTCGCGAAAACGCGCGAACCTTCGCTCACCGTATAGTCCACGCCTTGGTGGGCGGTTAGAATTTTATAGAACGGGTGGATCCGCATACCGTACGAGGCGGTCAGCAGCGTCAGGTCTTTGTTGATGACCGGCTGGATCGCCGGGATGTTGTCGATTCGGTCTTTCAGCGAATCGGCGGTTTGTTCGAGGGTCGCCAGCGTGTACAGGTGTTCGCCGGCGCGTTTTTCGAGGGTATTGAGTTTCCCGAAAAACTCTTTGCCCAGTTCCTTGTTGGATTTGGTCAGCAGTTTTTCATGGGTTTCCCAGCGTTTTTTCTCGAATTCCGTGTCGAAATTGTACGGGTCGGATTCGAACAGCGTCCGGAACACCTGCTTGTCGCGGTCGATGACGTTGTACAGCACTTTCTCGACCGTTGCATAGCGTTCGCTCAACGAGTCGTATTCCTGGCGCAGCTTGCGCGTGGAGTGTTTCATCTGGTACTCCAGCGGCGTGTCGAAAAAGAACGAGAAGGCGGCGTAATAGATGACGGCGATCCCGATCCATGCGAACAGATGGATCACGCCGCGCCAAAATTTCTTCTTGAATTTTTCGCGTTGCTCGTGCCAGCGGGGAACCAGCTCCTTGAATTTCGGGGTTCGTTTGTTGTCCATCGGATTAATCGCCTTCGTAAGTCGTGTACTGCGCCGATTCGATGATCTTCTGGAATTCGGCTTCGGTCATGTCGCGGCTCAGGTAGTTGATCGGGTCGACATGGACACCTTTATATATAACTTCGTAATGCAGGTGGGGGCCTTTCGACAGTCCCGTGTTGCCGACCTCCCCGATTTTTTCGCCGCGCTTCACCTTTTGCCCCGGCATCACTTCGATCTTGCTCAGATGGGCGTAGCGGGTTTTGTAACCGAACCCGTGGTTCAGCAGGATCTGACGCCCGTATCCCCGCGTCCCTTCGTTGTTGAAGGCGACGAATCCGTCCCCGGTGGCATAAACCGGCGTTCCGATGTTCGATCCGAGGTCGACGCCCTGGTGTCCTTTCACCCGTCCTGTGATCGGGTGTACCCGCGTGCCGAACGCGCCGATGTTGCCGCGCAGTTTCCGGCGGTCGAGCGGCCAGATCGCGGGAATCGCTTCGGCCATCAGCGCTTTGTTTTTGGACAGCACCTCGAGTTCGTCGAGCGATTTGGACTCCAGGTACAGCATCCGGGTCATTGCGTCGAGGTCTCTCCACGTGCCGATCATCTCCGGCGTGTACATGTCTCCTTCCAGGAAGCTGTATTTCGTGTCGGGATAGGGCGTATAGATTCCGTGCAAGTTCAGCGAGTCGGCGGCGAACAGCGAGCGGTACACGTTGTTGTCGCGGTGACGCAGTTCCTGCAGTTTGGCGGTCGCCGCGCGGATTTTGTCGTTCAGGATGTTGTACTTCAGCATCAGTTCGTTGTTCCGTTCGCCGATGCGGTACATCTTCGGCGTGTAGAAGAAAAAGGAGAAAAGCAGGTTGACCACCGAAGCCAGGATAAAGCCGATCAGCACCTTCCGCAGAATCCGGTAGAACCGGATGCGGAACGGGATCGCCATCACCTCGTAGGTCAGGGTTTGTGGATTGAATTTATACCGCTTTTTTGCCATGCATTCGATGATCGGTCAGATATTGGGAGGCTTTCTTCCGGATGCCGCCGCAAGTTCGGACACTAAAAAAGTATTTTATCAACGGGAAATGTGACAAAATTAGACTAATTTACTTAATTTTGCAATTTCCTACAAGATAACGCATCGCAGTACGCAGATATTATAAGTAAGGTATGGATTCTAATCAAATCAGAAAAACTTTTCTCGATTTTTTCCGCAGCAAAGGGCATGTGATCGTGCCGTCGGCTCCGATGGTCGTCAAGAACGACCCGACCCTGATGTTCACCAACGCCGGGATGAACCAGTTTAAAGATTTGTTCCTGGGGAACTCTCCGATCAAAGACCGCCGGGTGGCCGATTCGCAGAAATGTCTGCGCGTGTCGGGCAAGCACAACGACCTGGAGGAGGTCGGCCACGACACTTACCATCACACGATGTTCGAAATGCTCGGCAACTGGTCGTTCGGGGATTATTTTAAGAAAGAGGCGATCTCGTGGGCGTGGGAGTTGCTTACCGACGTGTACGGCCTGCCGAAAGAGCGTTTGTACGCGACGATTTTCGAGGGGAGTCCCGATGAAAATATCGACCGTGACAACGAGGCCTACCAGTATTGGAAGCAGTTCCTGCCCGAAGACCATATCATTCTCGGAAACCGTCACGATAATTTCTGGGAAATGGGCGATACGGGGCCTTGCGGCCCGTGCAGCGAAATCCATTACGATCTGCGCTCGGACGAGGAGCGGGCCGCGTTGGACGGACGCGAGTTGGTGAACCGGGGGCACCACCTGGTCATCGAGATATGGAACCTGGTTTTCATGCAGTTCAACCGTAAGGCCAGCGGCGAACTGGAATTGCTGCCGGCCCGCCACGTGGATACCGGCATGGGCTTCGAACGGCTTTGCATGGTGTTGCAGGGCAAACAGAGCAATTACGATACCGACGTATTCCAACCGACGATCCGGCGTCTGGCCGAACTGTCCGGAAAAGTTTACGGTCAGGATCGCAGGGCCGATATCGCGATGCGGGTGGTTGCCGACCACCTGCGGGCGATTGCTTTCTCGATTGCCGACGGGCAGCTGCCGTCGAACGTGAAGGCCGGGTACGTGATCCGGCGTATCCTGCGCCGCGCCGTGCGGTACGGATATACTTACCTCGGTTTCAACGAGCCGTTTATCTGCCAGTTGGTCGACGGACTCGTCCGGCAGATGGGCGAACAGTTCCCCGAACTGGCGGCGCAGCAGGATCTGATTACCAAAGTGATCGCCGAGGAGGAAGCCGCATTCCTGAGGACATTGGCTACCGGGATCAATCTGCTCGACAATGTGATCAAAAAGGAACAGGCCGCCGGCAGCCGGGTGATCAGCGGCAGCGAAGCGTTCCTGCTGTACGATACTTACGGATTCCCGATCGACCTGACCGAACTGATCGCTCAGGAAAACGGCATGACGGTAAACGGCGAGGAATTCTCTGCCGAACTGCAGAAACAAAAAGAGCGTTCGCGCAACGCGGCGGCGGTCGATACCGACGATTGGGTCGAACTGTTCCCGATCGCCGAGAGTCGCTTCATCGGTTACGATACGCTCGAAAGCGACGTGCGGATTTCGCGTTATCGTCGCGTTACCGCCAAGAACAAGACTTACTATCAGTTGGTTTTCGACCAGACGCCTTTCTACGGTAATTCGGGCGGGCAGACCGGCGACCGCGGGTACATCGAGAGCGACGAACAGAAGATTCCGGTCACCGATACCCAAAAGGAGAACAACCTGACCGTCCATCTGGTCGATCGGCTTCCGGACGATCTTTCGGCGAAGTTCCGTGCGGTAGTGGACGGCGAAGCGCGGGCGAACACGGCGGCTAATCACACGGCCACGCACCTGTTGCATAAAGCGCTGCGTACGGTGCTCGGCGATCATGTCGAACAAAAAGGGTCGCTCGTATGTTCCGATTACCTGCGTTTCGACTTTTCGCATTTCCAGAAGGTAACCGACGAGCAGATCCGCGAAGTCGAAAAGTTGGTCAACCGGGATATCCGCAGCAACTTTCCGTTGCAGGAACGCCGCGAATACCCGATCGAAGAGGCCCGTAAACTCGGGGCCATGATGTTGTTCGGCGAAAAATACGGCGACCGCGTGCGGGTGATCCAGTACGGAAAGTCGGTCGAACTCTGCGGCGGAACACATGTTCCTGCGACCGGCAGCATCGGTTTTTTCAAGGTCGTTTCCGAAAGCGCCATTTCGGCCGGCGTGCGGCGTATCGAAGCGCTGACGGGCGACCGGGCGATGGAATACGTCTATTCGCTTGAGGATACCCTGCGAGCTGTTCAGCGGTATGTGAATAATCCTTCGGTGACTCAGGCGATCAAAAAGCTGGTCGAGGAGAATTCGGAACTGAACAGACAGATGGAGCAGCAGCGCAAGGAGCGTATCCAATCGCTGGTGGCATCCATTGAGCCGAACCTGACCGAGGAGGACGGCGTCGTACTGGTCGCTCGCCAGTTGGATTTGATGCCCGACGTCATTAAAGGAATCGCTTTCGGGCTGAAGCCGAAATTTCCGAATCTCGTGTTCGTGACCGGATCGGCCTTCGGCGACAAGGTGACGTTGACGATTATGCTGGGCGACGAGATCGTGGCCCGGGGTGTGAATGCGTCGAAAGTGATCCGCGAGGCGGCTAAAGAGATCGGCGGCGGAGGCGGCGGGCAGCCGTTCTTCGCGACGGCCGGCGGTAAGAAACCCGAAGGACTCGAAAAGGCTATTTTCAGAGCCGTGGAATTGATCAAAGGAGAATTGAAATAAGTGGAAGAGCGGGAAACGGACAGGTTTCCCCGAAAAAAGAAAGACGATGGCAAACAAAGTATTACTGATGATTTTGGACGGCTGGGGCAAAGGCGATCACGGCCACGACGATGTGGTTTATTCGGCCGACCCGGTCTATATCAACGGCCTGGAGGCCAAATATCCGTCGGCGCAGTTGCTGACCGACGGCGAAAACGTCGGCCTTCCCGACGGACAGATGGGTAATTCGGAAGTAGGTCACCTGAATATCGGCGCCGGACGCGTCGTATACCAGGATCTGGTGAAGATCAACCGGGCCTGCCGCGACAATTCGATTCTGAAGAATCCGGAGATCGTGAAGGCGTTCACCTATGCGAAGGTGAACGGCAAGCAGGTGCATTTCATGGGCCTGCTGTCGGACGGCGGCGTGCACAGTTCGCTCGATCATTTGTTCAAGTTGTGCGATATTTCGAAAGAGTACGGGATCGACAAGACGTTCGTACACTGTTTTATGGACGGCCGCGATACCGACCCGCGCAGCGGAAAGGGATTTGTGGAGAAATTGCAGGGGCACCTGAAGCATTCGGCCGGAAAAATCGCTTCGGTCATCGGCCGTTATTATGCGATGGACCGCGACAAGCGCTGGGAACGGGTCAAGGAAGCTTACGACCTGATCGTGAAAGGCGTGGGCGAAAAGGCGACGGACGCCGCCGCCGCCGTGCAGAAATCCTACGACGAAGGGGTGACCGACGAATTTATCAAGCCGATCGTCTGCGTTGACGGACAGGGCGATCCGGTCAGTACGATCCAGGACAGGGACGTGGTGATCTTCTTCAATTTCCGCAACGACCGGGCGAAGGAGCTGACGGTCGTGCTGACGCAGGAGGATATGCCCGATTACGACATGAAGAAGCTGTCGCTGTACTATTGCTGCATGACCCCTTACGACGCCAAGTTCACCGGCCTGCGCATCCTTTTCGACAAAGACAACGTGGCCAATACGATCGGCGAATATGTATCGTCGCAGGGCCTCAGTCAGTTGCGCATCGCCGAAACGGAGAAATACGCGCACGTGACGTTTTTCCTGAACGGCGGCCGCGAAGAGACTTTCGGCGGAGAGGAACGGATTCTGATCCCTTCCCCGAAAGTGGCTACTTACGATCTGCAACCCGAGATGAGCGCTTATCAGGTAAAGGACGCTCTGGTCGAGCAGTTGAACAAGAAAAAATTCGATTTCATCTGCCTGAACTTCGCCAACGGCGACATGGTGGGACATACCGGCGTTTACGATGCGATCGTCAAGGCGGTCAAAGCGGTGGACGCCTGCGTGCGCGACGTGGTCGAGGCGGCGAAGGCGAACGGTTACGAGGTCGTCGTTATCGCCGATCACGGTAATGCCGACCATGCTGAGAATCCGGACGGAACCCCGAATACGGCTCATTCGTTGAATCCGGTGCCCATTATAGTGATGTCCGACCGCGTTAAGAGCGTCCGCAACGGCGTGTTGGCCGATGTGGCCCCGACCGTGCTGAAATTGATGGGCCTGTCCCAGCCGCCCGAGATGACCGGGAAAGTTTTGGTCGAAATGTAACGCATGAACGCCGTTTTTGATCTCTTGATTGAAAACGGCGTAATTTATACCTGCCGGATGGATCGCGTCATTGGGTATTTATAATTGGACGATCGGAGTCGTCTCGGAGAAGGGCGAAGGCAGCGCTTTCTGGGTCGAACTGCCTTGCCGGGTCAAACCGATCGAAAAGTAAGAGTAAAGGAACGGTTTTTGGGGCCGCCGCCGGTATTTTTTATCGAAGCCGGTTATAATTCCCCGATCAGCCCCCGGATGACGACCGATGCGCAGTGACAGCCGAACAGTGCGGGCATGTAGGATATCGTGCCGACATTGGATTTTTTGTTGGTTTCCTCGCATAGGATCATGGCGCCTTCGCGGACCGCTTCGGGTGAAAAAACGACCCGGAACCCCGTCCGGATTCCCGCTTTATGCAATCTTTTTCGCAGCATGTGCGCCAGCGGACAGTGATGCGATTTCGCAATGTCTCTGATTTCGATCAGCGTAGGATCGGTTTTGGCTCCGGCCCCCATCGAACTGACCAGCGGAATCCCGCGGTCGAGGGCTCCCTTGATCAGATTTACTTTCGGCGACAGCGTATCGATCGCATCGACCGCGTAATCGAACTTTCCTCCGTCGAGCAGCCGGTCGGTCGCTTCGTCC
Organism: Alistipes sp. AF48-12; assembly: GCF_003477565.1. Classification (NCBI taxonomy): domain Bacteria; kingdom Pseudomonadati; phylum Bacteroidota; class Bacteroidia; order Bacteroidales; family Rikenellaceae; genus Alistipes; species Alistipes sp. AF48-12. The sequence continues at coordinate 19,428 of NZ_QUDJ01000022.1, read as the reverse complement.
CGGACATACTCCCGGAGTACGGTCAGGCGCAACTGCGGGTTGATATCTTGCAGGCGAGCAGCCAGTATTTCCGCTTTCGGCCGTCCGACCGTACTATGCAGGGCGACCAGTTGCCGGTTGATATTCGTTTCCGAAACGTCGTCGGCGTCTACGATCGTCAGCGCGCCGATGCCGCTGCGGGCGAGCATTTCGGCGGCATAGGCACCCACGCCTCCCAGCCCGACCACCAGTACGCGCGCGTTTTGCAGCCGTTTCGTCTTTTCGCTGCCCAGCAGCAGTTCCGTTCGTTCGAGCCAATGAGTCATGCGGCGAATATTTTTCGATAGTTTTTACGGATTTCGGCGGCCAGTTCCGCGACGGAGACTCCCCGGATCGCCGCCGCTCGTTCGTAGATGGAACCGATCCCGGCCGCGCTTTCGTCCGTTTCGAGGAAAAGACGGTCGGATGGGGTATTGCGCAGCGCGTCCGCCGTTTTCGAAGAACGGAATGCCGTTTCGCCGAACGACAGGTAATATCCCGCTTTCAACACCTGTCCGGCCAGTTGTTTCGATCCGGCGAATCCGTGGAAAACGGCCGGTATGTCGAACGGGCGCAGGGTCGGCAGCATTTCGTTGTAGGCTTTGACACAGTGCAAGATAACCGGCAGCCCGCGTCTGCGGGCGATCTCCAGTTGCCGAACCAGCCATTCGCGTTGTGCCGTTCGGTCGACCGATACGGCGTAGTCGAGCCCGATTTCGCCGATCGCCGCGCAGGGCAGCGTTTCGAGCTGCCGCAGTCCTTGCGGATCGGCTTTTTCGCTGTCCCACGGGTGGATGCCCGCCGAAAAGAGCGAACCGTCGGAAGGCACGGCATCCGTGCCGAGCCGTATCGACCGCAGGGCGGCGGCGTCCGGTTCTTTCCGGTGCGTATGGATGTCGATAAGCGGGTACATCTGCGAAAAATGATTAGCTTTGCGGAGCAAAGGTAATAAACGGTATCCAATGAGCAAACGGTCCCTCGTCTGGTTGGTGTGCGCGATCATCGTTACGGTTTCGGTCGGAACGTTTTCCGTGTACCGGATAATCCGGCATTCCGGGGCGCCGGACATCCCGGCGTGCGTTGCCGTTCCGGCTGAGGACGACCGACAGTTGACGCTGATCTTTACCGGAGACCTGATGCAACACCTTCCGCAGGTGCAGGCCGCCTTCCGACGAGACGGCGGAATCGACTACACCGCCTGTTTTTCGCGGTTGAAAAATTATTTCGCTTCGGCCGACTTCGTAATTGCCAATTTGGAAACCACGCTCGGCGGGGAACCCTATTCGGGGTATCCTCAGTTTCGCTCGCCCGGCGCGTTGGCCGGGGCGATGCGCCGGGTCGGTATCGACGTGGCCGTCGCGGCGAACAACCATATCTGCGACCGCGGCGGGGCCGGAATCCGTTCTACGCTCGATACGCTCGTGCAGGCCGGCCTGGAGTATACCGGGGTATTCGCCGATACGCTTCCCGATCCGGCCCGCCACCCGCTTTGGTTGCGGAAAGGGGATTTTCGGGTGGCATTGCTGAATTATACTTACGGGACCAACGGACTGTCCGTCCCGCGCGGTTATACGGTGAACCGGATCGATACGCTCCGTATCCGGCAGGATATCGCCGGCGCGCGCGGCAACGGGGCGACGCACGTGGTGCTGTTTCTGCACTGGGGCAACGAGTACGAGACGTTGCCGAATCGCTGGCAGCGCGACTTGGCCGCCCGGAGCCATCGCTGGGGGGCCGATCTGGTGATCGGTTCGCATCCGCACGTCGTTCAGTCGGTCGAAACGGTATCCGATTCGTCGGGCAGGATTTGCGGGGCGACCGTTTTTTCGATGGGCAATTTTGTTTCGAACCAGCGTTTTCCCGGTACGGACGGCGGCATATCGGTGCGGATCGGGCTGTCGCTCGGCGCAGACGGGCGGACGGCTTACCGTCCCGAGTACCTGATTCACTGGACGTCGATCTCATCCGACCCGGGGAGTCGCTCGGGGCATCGTTACGAGATCGTTCCGGCCTATTCCCGCGAAACGGTTTCGCCGCAACAACGGCCGGGGCTGGATCGCTTCGTCCGGCGGACGAGGGATTATATGCAGCGTTACAGTCGCGGCTTTACCGAGATAACGGACGATTACCGGAAAAGCGGGGACGCCGGAACGTTGCCTGGCGATTGACGACCGATTGTTGATAAATAGTGCCGGATTCGGCGACTGCATCCGTCCTGGAAAAGAAAAATAAAATAATTATTGTTATATTTGTAACGCAAAATTAAATTTTGTGTCGAACGCATGAAAAAATATCTGCTGTGTGGGGTGTTGTGCGCACTGCTGATCGGTGTCGCCGGTGCGAAAAATACGTCGAAACAGACCAAGGAGGACGGAAAGGATACCGGAGCCTATGTATTTACCGATAAAGTGCTGGTGCCCGTGACGCCGGTGAAGGATCAGGCGAAGTCCGGCACCTGCTGGAGCTTTTCGGGCACGGCGATGGCGGAGAGCGAGTTGCTTCGTCGCGGGAAAGGCGTTTACGACCTTTCCGAAATGTGGATCGTCCGCCATACTTACCTCGAAAAAGCGATCAAATACGCCCGCCTGCACGGTAAAGCCAATTTCTCCGAGGGGGGGACGCTGGATGACGTCGTATACATCGTCGACCGTTACGGAATCGTGCCCGAGACGGTCTATTCTGGACTGAAGGACGGTGCGTCGAGGCACTCGCACGAAGAACTGAGCGTTGCTCTCAAAGCCTATACGGATGCGGTGATCGGGAATCCGTCCAAACGGCTTTCCGCGTCTTGGATCGACGGTCTGAACGGGATACTGGACGCTTACCTGGGCCCCTGTCCCGAAAAATTCGTTTACGACGGAAAAGAATATACTCCGAAAAGTTTTGCGCAGGAGCTGGGTATTCGCCGCGACGATTACGTAGTGTTCACGGCAATGACGCACCATCCGCTTTATACGGCTTTTCCGCTCGAAATACCCGATAATTGGAACTGGTCGCCGTTCTGCAACGTAACGATGGAGGAGCTGGGCCGGATCGTCGACGTTTCGCTGCGGAAAGGATATGCGGTCAACTGGGCGTCCGACGTCAGCGAGAACGGATTCGGCTTTCGGGAGGGCCGTGCGATCGTTCCGGTCGAGTCGGCGGCGGAAATTCCTGCGGCGGACAGCGCGCGCTGGAAAGGGCTTACCGACGACGAGATTCGGAAACGGACGCTCCTGAAAACGGGCGTGCTTCCCGAACGCCAAATCACGCCCGAAATGCGGCAACAGGCTTTCGATCGTTACGAGACGACCGACGATCACGGGATGCTGCTGGTGGGGATCGCGGCGGACCAGCACGGCCGGAAATTCTACAAAGTGAAAAACTCCTGGGGCGAAACGGGTTTGTATAAAGGTTATTTTTACGCTTCGGAACCTTTCCTGCTTTATAAAACGGTCGGTATCCAGGTACATCGCGAGGCGATTCCGCAGGATATAAAGGATAAGCTGGGAATCCGCTGACCGAAAAACGAATGAAAAAGACACCTTAATAAATTACTATCAATAATCTACCGAATATGTCGCAAGTCATAAAGTTGAAAAAAGGCCTTGATATCCGGTTGCAAGGGGAAGCCCGACGCGAGTTGACCCGGCTGCCGCTGGTACATGCCTATGCGCTGAAACCGGACGATTTCAAGGGGGTCATCCCGAAGATGCTGGTTCGGGTGGACGACGTCGTGAAGGCCGGAACGCCGCTGTTTTACGACAAGTACCGTCCGCAGGTGTTGTTCACCTCGCCGGTCAGCGGGAAGGTGACCGCCATAAACCGCGGGGATAAGCGTAAGATCCTCGACGTGGTGATCGCTCCGACCGCCGAACAGGTTTACGAGCCGTTCGAGGTTCCCACCGAAGAGTCCGCCGACAAGGAAAACGTCACTTCGGCGCTGTTGAGTTCCGGTCTGTGGCCGATGATCGTTCAGCGTCCTTACGGAATCATCGCCGATCCGGGACAGACGCCGAAAGCCGTTTTCGTTTCCGGATTCGATTCGGCGCCGCTGGCTCCCGATATGAATTACGTATTGGAGAAAGAGCTGGATAATTTGAATACCGGTTTCGCCATGCTGTCGAAGCTGACGCCGGGGAAAGTCTACCTGGGTTTGAAAGCCGGAACATCCGGGGTGTTGGATCGGGTGAAAGGCGTGGAAGTGCGCGCGTTCGACGGGCCGCATCCGGCCGGGAACGTGGGCGTTCAGATTCACCATATCGATCCGATCAACAAAGGCGACCTGGTGTGGACGGTCGATATTCAGCATGTGGCGATGATCGGACGGTTTTTCCGTACCGGCCGGGTCGATATGAGCAAGATCGTTGCGCTGACCGGTTCAGAGACGACCGATCCGCGCTATTTTAGCGTGCTGTCGGGCATTCCGGTCGGCAGCATCGCGCGCCAGGTCGAGATCCGTCCGCAGCGCGCGGGCGATCGGGTGCGCCTGATCAGCGGCAACGTGCTGACCGGTAAAAAGGTGGAACCGGACGGATACCTCGGATTTTACAGCAACCAGGTGACCGTGATCCCCGAAGGGAACAAATACGAGTTCCTCGGTTGGGGTATGCCGCGGCTGGATAAGTTCTCGGTGTCGAAGAGTTATTTCTCGTGCTGACGCCCCGCAAGCGTTATAATCTCGATACCAACATGAACGGCGGCGTCCGCGCTTATGTGGTAACCGGGCTGTATGACAAATACCTGCCGATGGACATCTATCCGCTCTATCTGTTGAAGGCGATTCTCGCCGGAGATATCGACAAAATGGAGAACCTGGGCATCTACGAGGTGGTCGAGGAGGATTTCGCGCTGTGCGAATTCGTCGATCCGTCGAAAACCGAGATGCAGGATATCGTCCGCCGCGGGATCGAACTGATGATCAAAGAGCTTAACTAACCTGAACGACCCATGAAAGGATTAAGAAATTTTATAGATAAGATCAAGCCGAACTTCGAAAAGGGCGGCAAGTTCGAAAAACTTCATTCGACGTTCGATGCTTTCGAGACGTTCCTGTTCGTACCGAATCACGTAACCCGCAGCGGCAGCCATATCCGCGACAGCATCGACCTGAAACGGGTGATGATCGTGGTGGTCGTGGCATTGATGCCGGCTTTGCTGTTCGGGATGTACAATACCGGATTGCAGCATTTCCGGGCCATCGGCGCGGGTGACGCTCCGTTCTGGACGTGTTTTTGGTTCGGTTTGCTGAAAGTGCTGCCGATCATCATTGTCTCGTACGTGGTCGGTCTGGGGATCGAATTTATTTCGGCGCAGATTCGCCATCACGAGGTGAATGAAGGGTTTCTGGTCAGCGGAATGCTGATTCCGCTGGTGATGCCGGTCGACGTGCCGCTGTGGATGGTGGCCGTTGCGACCGCTTTCGCCGTGATTATCGGCAAGGAAGTATTCGGCGGTACCGGAATGAATATCTTCAACCCGGCCTTGCTGGCCCGGGCGTTTATTTTCTTCGCTTATACGCCCTATATTTCAGGCGAAAAGATCTGGATCGCCGGCCTGACCAAAGGCGAGGGCGTCGTAGACGGTTTTTCGGGGGCGACTCCGCTGGCCGATGCGGCGTCGGCCGTGCTGACCGGCTCGCAGCAGATACACTGGACGCAGGGCGGTCCGCTGGACTGGTTCCTCGGGACGATACCCGGATGTATCGGCGAGACTTCGACGCTGGCGATCCTGATCGGCGCGGCGATCCTGCTGTGGACGGGCATCGCCAGTTGGCGCGTGATGCTCAGCGTGTTTGCCGGCGGCTATCTGATGGGCTTGCTGTTCAACTTGATCGGCGCGAATGCTACATGGATATTCCGGCATATTACCACCTGATTATCGGCGGGTTCGCCTTCGGTGCGGTCTTTATGGCGACCGATCCGGTGACCGGCAGCCAGACGAACGTCGGCAAGTACATTTACGGATTCCTGATCGGGGTGATGGCGGTGCTGATCCGGGTGCTGAATCCCGGTTATCCGGAAGGCATGATGCTGTCGATCCTGTTTATGAACGCGGTGGCTCCGCTGATCGACTACTATGTGGTGCAAGCCAATATCCGTCGCCGGAACCGTCGTTTGAAATTAGCTAAATAGAGTAGGGGTATGAATAAGAACAGTAATACGTATATTATCACTTATGCTTCGGTCATGGTGGTGATCGTGGCGGCGGTGCTCTCGTTTGCTTCGCTGTCGCTGAAAAATATTCAGGCCGAGAACGTGAGAATCGAGAAAATGGGCGATATCCTGCGCTCGATCGGCGAAGGCGGCGATGCGGACAAGGCGCCGAACAAAGCGGCCTATATCAACGAGCAGTATAAAAAATACATCGTGGACAGTTATGCCGTCAACGTCGAAGGAGATAAGGTCGAAGGGGCGGACGCGTTCGCTCTGTTGACGAACCTGAAAGCCGAATACGACAAACCGGCCGCCGAAAGGGAACTGCCCGTATTCGTCAGCAAAAACGACGAGGGGAGTGTCAGCTACGTGATCCCGGTCTGGGGCGCCGGACTTTGGGGGCCGGTCTGGGGATATGTCGCGCTGGCGGACAACTGGGACACGGTCGAAGGTATCGTATTCGACCACAAGAGCGAAACGCCGGGGCTGGGCGCCGAAATTTCGACTGCGCAGTTCCAGGCTCAGTTCAAAGGGAAACAGATTCTCAAGGACGGTAAAGTCGTGGCGATCCGCCTGCAGAAAGGCGGCGCGCAACAGGGCGATCCTTATGCGGTGGATGCCGTTTCGGGCGGTACGCTGACCAGTATCGGCGTCGAGAACATGCTGAAAAGCTGCCTCGGCGATTATGACGCCTATATCCGGAAACAGCTTGCGGCGTTTCCGGGTAAAACGGCGGAAGTAGTAACCAATAATTCGGAAAACAATGAGTAGCCAGGAAAAAGAGCCGATTTTTTCGGTTAAGAATTTGAAGTTGCTGACCTCGCCGTTCGGTCAGAACAACCCGATCACGGTGCAGATACTGGGTATCTGTTCGGCGCTGGCGGTCACGGCGAAATTGAAACCCGCTTTCGTGATGGCGTTGTCGGTAATCGTCGTCACCGGGTTTTCGAGTCTGATTATTTCATTGATCCGCAAAGGGATCCCGTCGCGGATCCGGATCATCGTGCAGTTGGTCGTCGTGGCCGCGCTGGTGATTCTGGTGGATCAGGTGCTCAAGGCGTTCGTTTACGACGTCAGCAAACAGCTTTCGGTGTTTGTCGGGCTGATTATTACCAACTGTATCATCATGGGGCGGATCGAGGCGTTTGCGCTGGGTAACAAACCCTGGGCGTCGTTCCTCGACGGTATAGGCAACGGCCTGGGATACGGGCTGATCCTCGTGATCCTCGGCTTTGTCCGCGAGTTGCTGGGATCGGGCAGCATCTGGGGGTATCCCATTTTCGAGAAGCTCGGGCTTTACAGCGTAGGTTACGTCAACAACGGTCTGATGATCCTGCCGCCGATGGCGTTGATCTGCGTCGGCCTGATTATCTGGGTGCAGCGCAGCCGTAACAAGAACCTGATCGAGAAATAATAAAGCGAAGCACGTATGGAAAACATTATCAGCATATTCGTAAGGTCTATCTTCATAGACAACATGGTGTTTGCGTTCTTTTTCGGCATGTGTTCGTACATTGCCGTCAGCAAGAGCGTCAAAACCGCGATGGGACTCGGTATCGCCGTTATCTTCGTGATGGTGATGACCGTACCGATCAATTACCTGCTCAACGAGTTTATCCTTTCTCCGGGAGCCCTCGGCTGGATAAATCCGGCTTACGGGCCGGGCGGCGAGAGCGAGATCGACCTGAGCTTCCTCAGTTTCATCGTTTTTATCGCCGTGATCGCGTCGTTCGTGCAGTTGGTCGAAATGGTGGTCGAGAAATTCGCGCCGGCATTGTACAATCAGTTGGGAATTTTCCTGCCGCTGATCGCGGTGAACTGCGCGATCATGGGCGGTTCGCTGTTCATGCAGGAGCGCGATTACGCTTCTCTGGGCGAAGCTACCGCGTTCGCGGCCGGTTCGGGGATCGGCTGGTGGCTGGCGATCATTCTGATGGCCGCTATCCGCGAGAGGCTGTCTTATTCGAACATTCCCGCCCCGCTGCGCGGCGCCGGGATTACGTTCATCCTGACCGGCCTGATGGGGATCGCCTTCATGACGTTCATGGGGATTCAGTTGTAAACCGTAAAATAGTGAAATAGAGATGGGATTATCAATCATTATAGCGATCGTAGCATTCCTGGTAGTAACCTTGATCCTGGTGGCGTTGCTGCTGTATGCCAAGGCGAAACTGACCCCTTCGGGAGAGGTTAAAATCGATATTAACGACGGCGAAAAATCATTGACCGTGGAACCCGGCAGTACGTTGCTGTCGACGCTCGGCAACAACGGCATATTCCTGCCTTCGGCTTGCGGAGGCGGCGGTTCGTGCGGCATGTGCAAATGTCAGGTGCTCGAAGGCGGCGGCGATATCCTACCGACCGAGGTGAACTTTTTCACCCGTAAGCAACAGGCCGAGAAGTGGCGCCTCGGATGCCAGGTAAAAGTGAAGGAAAACCTGAAGATCAAGGTGCCCGAAGCTGTCCTGGGCGTTAAAAAATGGGAGTGCGAAGTGGTGTCGAACCACAACGTGGCCACCTTTATCAAGGAGTTCGTCGTGAAGTTGCCCGAAGGCGAACATCTGAAATTCCGCTCGGGCGGTTATATCCAGATCGACATTCCGAAATACGATGAGATCAAGTTCAGCGATTTCGACATCGAACAGGAATACCATGAGGACTGGGATCACATGAAGATGTGGGGGTTGGTTACGAAAAATCCGGAGCCGACGTTCCGCGCTTATTCGATGGCTAACCATCCGGCCGAAGGGAATATCATCATGCTGAATATCCGTATCGCCACGCCGCCCTGGGATCGGGCCGCAGGGGCCTTTATGAAGGTGAACCCGGGAATTTGTTCGTCGTATATTTTCTCGCGCAAGCCGGGCGACAAAGTGACGATTTCGGGACCCTACGGCGAATTCTTCGTGAAGGATACTCCGAACGAAAAAATGTTTATCGGCGGCGGCGCCGGTATGGCGCCGATGCGCTCGCATATCTTCCATTTGTTCAAGACCGAGAAAATCGACACTCCTGTAACATTCTGGTACGGGGCGCGTTCTAAGCGTGAAATTTTCTACGAGGAGCAGTTCGAGGAGATCGAAAAAGAATTCCCGAACTTTAAGTTCCACATCGCGCTGTCGGAGCCGAAGGAAGAGGATAACTGGAAAGGCTACACCGGATTTATTCACCAGGTTATTTTCGAAAACTACCTGAAGAATCACGACGCGCCGGAAGATATCGAATACTACCTGTGCGGACCGCCGATGATGACGGCCGCAATGACCAAGATGCTCGACGGACTCGGCGTGCCGGAAGAGAATATTATGTACGATAACTTCGGGGCTTAATGTCCGGAAGGCGTTTGAACTGGAAGGCTGCCGGCGGTTGTTTATCGCCGGCAGCCTTCGTATAAATCGAGGGATTATTATGAAACGATTTTTAGGATTGTTTATCGTCGGGTTCTGCTCGGTGCTCTGCGCCTGCGGCTCCCGGCCGGAATCGCGGGTTCCGGTGATCGGAATTTCCGATTTTTGCAACGGAGGCACGGTGACCGTGTCGCGCACCTATTTCGATGCGGTATTGCGGGCCGGGGGAGTCCCCGTGTTGATTCCGCTGATCGGGGACGAACAGAAGCTGGACGGACTGTTGCAGTCGATCGACGGACTGATTCTGACCGGCGGCGGCGATGTCGATCCCGCCTATTTCGGCGAGGAGCCGTCTCCGCATCTCGGGCATGTCAATGCGCCGCGCGATACGTTCGATTTCAGGCTGATCGAACTGGCCGCCCGACATAAGATCCCGGTGCTGGGCATTTGCCGCGGAATACAGATGATCAACGTGCCTTCGGCGGAACGCTGTATCAGGATTTGCCGTCGGAATATGCCGATACTTCGGTGTGTCACATGCAGGCGGTGCCGGGGTACGTACCGACGCATACCGTGCGTGTCGAGAAAGGCTCGTTTGTTGCAGTGGCGACCGGTATGGATACGTTGCGGACGAACAGTTTCCACCATCAGGCCGTCAAACGGGTGGCCGATGGATTCCGTGTGGCCGCTACGGCGACGGACGGCGTGGTCGAGGCGATCGAGGACCCGGACAGGGGGTTCTTCGGTACGCAGTTCCATCCGGAGGATCATACGGTCGCCGGGGATACCGTGATGGTGAAATTTTTTGAATTTCTGGTTCGCGAAGCGGGCAAAAAAGCCCGTTGATCCGCGGGCGTTAAAAAATGATACGATGAAAATTCTGACAGGATCGCAGATACGCGAGGCCGACCAGTATACGATCGAACACGAACCGATCGAGAGTCTCGCGCTGATGGAACGGGCTTCGGAAGTGATCGCCCAGTGGATTTGCAACAACATTCCGCAGGAGCAGCCTTTGGCTTTTTTTATCGGAAAAGGAAACAACGGCGGAGACGGCCTGGCGGTTGCGCGCATGTTGCACAACGTGGGGTATTCCTGTTCCGTGTACGTTTTGTTCGATAAGCGGCAACTGTCGGTCGAGTGCCGCTACAACCTCGAACGGCTGCCGCACGGCGTGCGGGTGCAGGGCATGGATCGGGTGGAAGTTGCCGAGGATGCGGTGGCGATCGACGCTTTGCTCGGTACGGGCGTCCGCGGCGGGCTCTCGGAGCCTGTTCGCGGCGCGATCGCCCTTGTCAACGGGCTCGGCTGCCGGGTGATTTCGATCGACCTGCCTTCGGGAATGTTGTCCGAATACGGCAATGCGGGGCGCGAGATCGTGTATGCCGACGTTACGCTGACGCTGGAGTTCCCGAGCTGGCGCTGTTGCTGTCCGAGGCGGGGGAGGCTGCCGGCGAAATCGTTATTCTGCCGATCGAACTGGACGAGAACTATAAACGACAGGCACGGTCGCCGTATTATTATGCGGACGGTCGGTACGTATCGGAACTGGTATTGCCCCGTAGCCGTTTTGCCCACAAAGGAACCTATGGGCACGCCTTGCTGGTTTGCGGCTCGCAGGGCATGATGGGGGCTGCCGTATTGGCGACAGGGGCCGCGCTGCGTTCCGGATGCGGGTTGGTGACGGCGCATGTTCCTGCCGAAGAACGGTTCGTTCTGCATACGTCTTGCCCGTCGGCGCTGGTCAGCGGCGATCCGATGTCCGTGTTCTCCCGGTTGCCGGACGATATGACGAAGTACGCCGCCGTAGGGATCGGCAGCGGGGTGGGGAGGCACGACTTGTCCGTGCGGGCTTTCGAGGCGTTGTTGTCGTGCGGGATGCCGATGGTGATCGATGCCGATGCGTTGAATATGTTGGCGGCCCGTCCCGAATTGGCCGGGTCGATGCCTCCGGGATGCGTACTGACTCCCCATTTGGGCGAATTGCGCCGCTTGGTCGGAACGTGGAACGACGATCAAGACCGAATCGAAAAGGTGAGGACGTTCGCGGCGCGCTACGGATGCTGTATGGTCGTGAAAGGAGCGCATACGATGGTCTGCTCTCCGGACGGACAGCTTTATTTCAATGCGACGGGGAATCCGGGAATGGCCAAAGGAGGCAGCGGCGACGTGCTGACCGGCTATATCGCGGGACTACTGGCGCGGGGATACGAACCGCTGTCGGCGGCTTTGCTCGGCGTGTATGTCCACGGCGCGGCCGGCGATAAGGCTGCGGCCTATTACGGACAGGAGGGTATGAATGCCGCCGACCTGATCGATTTTTTGGGAGAGGCTTTGGCTGAGATTCAATAGTTTTTATTACCTTTGTACAATCATTAAAAAACAATAGGTTATGGCAAGTCTCAGAGGAATTAAAAACGATATCGATTACCTGGTGAGCGAGGTGATCTCGGATTGTTACATGGCTCTTTATTTCAACGATCAGAGCAAACGCGAGGGGATCGTCGCCGTCATCGAGGAGGCGGTCGATTTCCGTAACGAGATGATCCAGCGGGCCAATCATCCGGCCGATAAACAGAATAAAAGTCTGGTGAAGAAACATTACGCGCAGATGCGCCGGGATATGATGACCCGCATCGACGCCCTGTTCGGGAAGCTGAGCGATATCTGTAAATAACAGAAATTTCAGGCCGTTTTGCAGGCGGCCCGTATTTATCCTCCGTCCGGGTTGTCCGGACGGATTTTTTATGACCGCGCGTTCGGGTGTTTCGCCAGCACGGTGTGCGGAACGTCTCCGTGGGAGACGATCTGTATCGGGCAGTTGTAATTGTGCAGTTGTTCCGCCGTAATGATGTTCGAATCGTGTCTGTGTACGCGACGGTTGACGCAGACGATCGATCTGACGTAACTTGAGATCGTTCCCAGGTCGTGGGAAACCATTACGATCGCCATTTTTTCGTTGAAACGCTTCAGTAGCAAGTACAACTCTTTTTCGAACTGGTTGTCGACGAAATTGGTCGGTTCGTCGAGAATCAGCAGTTCCGGGTCGGAGATCAGGGCGCGGCACAGCAACGTGCGCTGTATCTGTCCGCCGGACAGAGCCCCGATCGGTTTCCGGGCGATCTCTTCGATCCGGCAGGTGTGCAGCAGTTCGTCGGCTTTTTGCCGATCCTCGGCAGTGTACCGGCCGAACAGTCGCTTCCTGGCCTGTAAACCAGACAGAACCACCTCCCGTACGGAGATCGGGAACGATTTGTCGATCTCGGATATCTGGGGCAGGTATCCGATCCGCCGGCATCCCCGGTTTTCGATCTCCGGGGCGTAAATGACCTCGCCGGAGTAGGGAACCGCCTTCAGGATAGCTTTTACCAACGTGGTTTTACCGCCTCCGTTCGGGCCGATCACTCCGATGAAATCGTCGTTCCGGATATCCAGGTCGACGTCGGTCAGTACCGGAACCTTGTCGTAGCTGACCGACACGTGATGCAGGGATACCAGTTTCATGGGTTCGCTATTAATTGGGCGATATGCAGTATATTGTCGGTGACGTTTCCGTCCAGCGGGTCGATCGCTACCGCTTCGAGTCCCAGTTCGGCGGCGATCGCATCGACCGTATTTTTGCTGAACTGCCGTTGGAAGAATACCTTCCCGATTCCGGAATTGCGGCCGGTTTCGATCAGGTTGCGGAGGTGCGCCGCCGAAGGCTCTTTCCCTTCGTTTTCGAGTGGAATTTGCGTCAGTCCGTAATCGTGCGCCAGGTAGGTCAGCGCCGGATGGAAGATCATAAAGGCGGTTTGCCGTCCGGCGAAAGTCTCTTGCAATGCGCGGTCCAGTGAATCCAATTGCCGGTCGAAACGTTCGTAACCGGCTTTGTATTCGACCGAGTCGGGATATAGTTCCGACAGTTGACCGTAGACGTTCTCTGCCATGATTTTCAGGCATTTCGGAGAGAGCCAGATATGGGGATCGGTTCCGTGTCCGTGATCGTGCGCTTCGTGCCCGCAGGTTCCTGCCAGCAACGGGACGTTTTCTGAGGTATTGATAACCCGGATGCTCGGCATATTCTCGCGGATGGCGTTTTCCAGGTTGCGTTCGAAATCGATCAGGCCGATATCGATGTATGCCAATGAATTGGCTACCTGCTTCATCTGCTCGGGCGTCGGCTCGTAGGTTTCGGGACTCGATCCGGGAGGAACCAGCACCCGGATGTCGAAATCGTTTCCGGCGATCTGTTCGGTAACGTAGCGCAGCGGTTCGATGCTGACTGTGATCCCTTTTTGCGGAGCGTTGTCGGGTGCAGTACAGGAATACATGCAGATTGTTGCGCAAATGATTGATATGTAATGTTTTAATTGTTTCATTCGATGCGGTTTAATAAAAGAGGGTTTATTGTCATAACCTCTGCATATGTCGTGCAAAAATAGGGAATTTATCGGTATGCGCCCAATGAAAACGGGTCGGAATCGCACAATTCCTGCGCCGAAAATCTGTCGTTTTCCGGTAAGGAGCAGAACTGCCGAAAGGTTTTTGTTTCCGGGCGTTCCGTTTCAGGGCAGAAACCGGTTGTGGATTTCGTGAAAAAAGAGTTCCTGTTCCCGCTTATTCGTACTGCCCAGATTTACCTGTATCAGCTTGATTGTCGGGCCGTAGCCATTTTCGGCCGAATTGACCGGGTCGTTCCGGTCGAATAGGTACAGTATTTTTCCGGCCAGCGTTTTCGCCCATAGCCAGGCTTCTTCGTTTATTTCGAAAGCTTCCAGTCGATCTTCCAGCCGGATCGGTTTTGCCTGCTCGATCGTCTTTAGGAACGACCGCGGCTTATAGATAATTTTCAGTTGGTCCGTCCGGTCGATTGCAACTATTTTACGGCGTTCGTTCGTATTGAAGCAGTAATGGTCGAACCAGATTCTGATATCTTTGCTTCGGGATACCATCAAAAACGAGATCGGCCGATGGTCATATATGGAGTCGTTGTCGTCCCTGATATCTTCGTATCTACCGACGCCTTCCGTGACCGAATCGATCGGCAATGAGTTGCATATTAAGTATAGGTCGGATTTTGTCTGAGCCGATCCCGTTTGCCATGCAATTACGTTGACAAACAGTATAAGAAGTAATTTTTTCATAGAGGGAAGTTTACTATAAAAATAATAAAAACAGCCGGAATGACGATGCATTTCGGCTGTTTTTATTTTGTTTTTCAATTATTCGGGTTGGATAACGGTTCCCTGTTTGGGTTCGTTGGTATCCAGCAGCATAACCTGTATCAGCTTGATCGTCGATCCGTCGCCTTCTTCGACGCAGTTGATCGGGTCGTTCCAATCGAGCATGTAGAGCACTTTTCCTTTCAGGTTATTTGCCCACATCCATGCTTCTTTGTTGTTTCTGAACGATTTCAGTTTTTCTTCCAGGTGGATCGGTTTCGCCCGTTCGATGGTACTGAGAAACGTCCTCGGTTTATAGATGATTTTTAACTGGTCATGCCATTTAGTTTCTCTGATTTTACGGAGTTCGGATAAGTTTAAATTAGAGTGTAGAAACCAGATACTGATGTCTTTACTATCGGAATTCATTAGGAACATGACGGCTCGGTAATTATAGAGAGGGTTGTTATCATCACTGGGATCTTCGAACCTTTCGATGCCTTCGGTTATATGATCTCTTGATAATGAACTGCAAGTCAGATATGTATCCGAACCTGATTGAGCCGATCCCGTTTGCCATGCAATTACACTGACAAACAGTATAAGAAGTAATTTTTTCATGGTGAGAGTATTTACTATAAAAATAATAAAAACAGCCGGAATGACGATGCATTTCGGCTGTTTCTATTTTGTTTTTCAATTATTCGGGTTGGATAACGGTTCCCTGTTTGGGTTCGTTGGTATTCAGCAGCATAACCTGTATCAGCTTGATCGTCGACCCGTCGCCTTCTTCTACGCAGTTGATCGGGTCGTTCCAATCGAGCATGTAGAGCACTTTTCCTTTCAGGTTATTTGCCCACATCCATGCTTCTTTGTTGTTTCTGAACGATTTCAGTTTTTCTTCCAGGTGGATCGGTTTCGCCCGTTCGATGGTACTGAGAAACGTCCTCGGTTTATAGATGATCTTCAATTGGTCGTACCATTTGGGCTCTCTGATTTTACGCAGTTCGGTTAGATTAAAATTGACGTGTATAAAATCAATATTAATGTCTTTACTGTCAGAATGCATTAAGAACATAACGGCCCGATAATTATAGGTAGGATCGTCGTCGTCACTGGGGTCTTCGAATCTTCCGATCCCTTCGGTTATATGATCTTTCGATAATGAGCTGCAGGTCAGGTATATATCGGAACCTGATTGAGCCGATCCCGTTTGCCATGCAAGTGCATTGACAAGTAGTATAAAAAGTAATTTTTTCATATTGATTGTTCCGTAAATGCAATATACTGATAATAATTAAAAAACAGAGCCGGTTGAAACCGGCTCTGAAGAAGAAAAACGTGATTTTTTAGTCCGGAAATACCAATTCCTCTCTGGGCTCATTGGTTGCTACCATTCTGACTTCGATTAATCGGATGGTTGTCCCATCTCCTTCTTCCCCCCAGTTCATCGGATCGCTTCCGTCGAACAGATAGATTGTCTTTTCTCTTAGTCCGTCTGCCCATGCCCAAGCCTCTTTTGCTGTTTTGAAGGTCTCTTTTATTCGATCTATATAGATCGGATTCGCTTTTAATATAGTGTTGTTATAGAATGATTTAGGCTTAATTAAGATTTGCATTTGGTAATCGTCTTTTTGAATGGGTCTTTCTTTCTTTAATTTGTCGAGGTTGAAACTATAATGAGTAAACCATATCGTATATCCTACGTTTTTAGATTCAAATAAAAAGGTAATAGGCGGATGATTATATACGGGATCGTTATCATATTTAATATCACCTCTCCACATTCCTTCCGAAATCTCGTTTTTAGAAGAGTTGCAGATGAGATATATGTCGGATCTTGTTTGGGCTGTAGTGAGTTGAGAAATCAGTATACAGAATAGTAAAGAAAATAACTTTGCCATAGTATTGTGTTTTTAGATTTTATTTTGCCTTCCCTTCGAAAATTATTCCTTTTCTACGAAATAAACCTTCAATGTAAGCTCTTTGTGATCGAGGTAATGATTCAAAAACAGGACTTGCTTCAGTTCCCACGTATCTTATAGCATCCTTGATTTGGGTGTCCGTATATTTGGGTAACAGAGCTTTTAGCCATCTGATTGTTCGAGGGTCCCCCACCATCTGTTGGTGATGCAGATCATTGTATTGATCTTTTTTAGATGGGTCGTACCCCCGTTCTTTCCAATATATCATATGCATGATTTCATGGAAAACCAGCAATAATTTGCCATCGGAAGAAGCTGCTTTGAAGGTAGCTTTGTGGATGCGGCATCTGTATTGAACTATCTTGCCGTTTAAGTCTGTTTGGGGGCCGATCATTCCGGCCAGTTTCAAATTATCAGGAATTGCGATGTCCAGTATTTGTTTTTCCAAATAACTGATGATCGTATCCGAGTAAGTATCGATAGCTTTGGCTACGCTATTTAATACATTGGTAAATACGACATTGTCAGGAAGCGTAGTTCCGCCGCCGCCCCCGGGACTCCCTGTCGTGCCTCCTCCGGAGCCGTATCCGCATATGCCGATGCAAAATTCTCCGTAAGTGCAGTTCGGGTTTGGGCAAACAAAGTCTTTGCCGTATTCTCCAGCCAAAGGTCTCTCTTCGATATTGCTCGCGTTACAAACGCATGGATGTTTCCCGCAGTATCTACAACATATGCAACGCTCTGTTGGAAAGTTGCAAACCGAACACCAGGTGGTGGGTTGCTCGACCTCGAAACCGCAATTATTGGGGCAATATATTCCATAGTAGAATTGTCCACATAAGGCGCAGTAATTTCCTTGGGTTTCGTCTTCTTCTGCATCGCTACTGCGAGTCATTATGGACGGAATAGGTGAGGATATATACAATCTGTCAATGATTCGCGCCGTATCGGTGGTGTAATCGTTTGCGGTACATTGTCGAATGTTCACAGCTTGCCGTGTCCCGTTACGATGGAGAAATGATACAATATACCGGCCTTCCACGTCCGAAATGATTACATAACCCGAATAATCGCGGTCTCTCATAAACCGATAGGGGGTTTTCATGTCTTTCCGTTTGTTGTAGCAGGACGAATCCGGAATAAAGGTAGCGATAAAATAGCGTTTATTTCCGGTTTCGATGTTTTTTTGCAGAATCAATTTCATCGTTACGGTCGAGCCGTCGACGCTTCCGGCATGTCCGTCGGCTTTTCGCGGCGACCAGGCTTTCAGCGGAGTGCCTCCGACGCGCAGCGGAACTTCGAGGGTAACGACTTTGCCGTTTTCGTAGGTTTGCCGCAGGTCATTCCATAGAGGCGTCATTAGGGCGGCCTGTTCCACCTCGTTGAGTATCCCTTTGGTCGACTGTCCGTGACCGTGTCCGCAGTCTCCGTGTTCGTGTCGGCAGCCTATATGCACCATGCGCAGGTCTTCGGCCGTTTGTTCGAAATAGGCGCGGGCTTCCTGCGCCGGAAAATGTTCGGATGCCTTTTCTCCGACATCCCCTCCATAATCGCACGGATCGTTCGTGCAACAATGGAAAAATAAGACGACGGCCGTAGTACCAGCCAGCCACCATAGTCGGTTCTTCATAAATTAAGTTTTGGTTCGTAAATAAATTTTAGGGTAGTTTTTTTCCCGTTTCCAGGAAGGGAAGCGCGTAACTTCCCGATGCGATAGTTGATTTTTTACAAAGTTTCCACCTCCTTTTATTGATAAATTATTGTATATTATATGTTTGGATTATAAATATAAAAAGCAGGGGATCTATTTAGGTTCCTTATAAGTGTCTTTTTTATTCTTCGATGACGTAATCCTTAAGCATTATTTAACATAATATATATTATAATCAAAAATATTTCCGAATCGTAAGAGCGCCGCAAACGATCGAATCATGTATGAATTATGCAAATCGATTCAGAGATAACTGTCCGTATTTTCAGGCGAACCGCGATCGGTCGGCGAATCGTGAGATCGGCCGCCGACTCTTGTTATTATTAATGGGAGATCTTTTTTAGCATAAAATAAAGATGTCCGGAATATCGGGATGTAATCAATGAAATACCGAGCAAGAATCGTTTTCTCCGAACGCAATCCGGTCTATAAGGGAATCGTAGAAAGGTTTATCAGGGGTTACATTATGTTAAATGATTTTCTGTTTTTTACCGGGGCTTGTAAGAGATGCAGGTGCCGTTCTTCAGGAAGATTACGATGCGCTCGATGTCCGGCTCCGAGAACTCGGTTTTCGATATCTGTTTTTTTGTATCTATGGATGGATGGTTGGTTGGTACTTCCGGGGAAGTCGCACCGGGAGTTCCCGGAATCTTTCGTTCCGGTTGGCCGACCGAAGATTCCGTTGCCGGGATATTCGCCGTTTCAAAAAGATTCGCGGACAGCCGGAATTCCTGCGACGGATTCGGATTCGGCGAAGACGAAACATCCGGACGGTATGCGGAACCTTTCCCCAGTAGAAACCATTCCGGATTTACTTTCGGGAAACGTAACAGCATTTTTTCGATAAACTCGAAACTGGGTTTATTGCGTCCGCTGATGATGTGCGATATGGTCGCCGGTTGCACTCCCAGAATTTCAGCCAGACGGGAAGCCGATAGCTTCTCCATTTCCATAAATTTCAGCAATCTTTCCCGCATATTCGGATTTTTTACAAAGTTAAACAGTTTTACAAAAATAAACAAACCGTATTTCACGAATGTAAATACATATGTAAAAAAGGATAAGTTACATGTGTGAAATATTGGAAACGGAAGAAGACCTCGAAAAGGAAGGTCTTTTATTTAATATAAATTGATTATTTATTTTAAT
>NZ_QUDJ01000021.1:0-45652 GCF_003477565.1 Alistipes sp. AF48-12 | reverse complement strand
GCCTTGTCGTCATTCTTTTTGATTAAACTATCCACCACTTCTTTTAGTGATTTAACTTTGAAAAAACGGTCACCTATTTCCTTGAAAAAATCAGCATCTTTATTTACAATAATTTTTTCATGTAGGTATTTTTCCAAACTATGTATTGGCAGAAAATTTATTGTTAAATTAGTATATAATCCCTTTTGCTTATATAGTTGTTCAAAATCCGGTTTTACATCACCATCAAGAACACTTAATACTTTTGTTCCAACCCCTGCTAAATTTGACTTACAAATATCATCTTGCATTTTTAACACATTCTCCCAACCACCACTTGGTAGAATATTAATCAATTTACTTTTATACAAGGCATTTTCATCAATTATATTCTCCAATATATATTTAGCCAACACATCCTCTACTAAAATAAGAAAATCGTATCCCGAATGTTGATAAATATCTCGTGTTGCATATGATGGATAACATGGATTTACAATAGCGATATTATCCAACTCCTTTTGTAAATGAAAAATATTTGAAGGCTTTATTTTCCTAAGTAATTCTATTGAATGACTTGAAAAATATATAGCAAGATTATACTCTGTAGCCAATTTTTGCAAAAAATCAACTAACCTCATGATTGCAGATGGATGCAATGCTAATTCAATTTCATCTATCAATATAAGCCGTACATCTTCAGACTTTGCAGGGCGAACAATGACAACATTCAACATATGCAATAAGCTAATCAACATATTTTCTCCTGCACTCATACAAAACTGATTAACTATTCCATTAGTTCCTTCAATGAAATATGGAATTCCTTTGAACGCTTTAAGTTGTGCTAATGTTCTATTTTTAATGCGTTTAAGATTTGTATAGAAATCATAATTTCCATGCAAAATATAACTTAAATTGCGCGAAACAAACGAATCTGCATCAGTTAAAATTGTATTATTAACTCTTTCAGCTTTTAGTAATGTATCATAATTTGCATCTATAAAACGCATTCCATGTATTATGCTACCTTCATAAAAACCTTTTAGAGATATTATATCAGTTGAACTACAACTCCATCCTCTACTGGCTTTTGTCCAAGAATTTTCTTTTCCATCATAGGATATTGTGATTTTACTATTAGATGAATAATCATGAGGTTGAAAAACATTGAATGCAGAGTTACGTACAACCTTAGAAATGACTGTCATGATAGTACTTTTGCCTGTTCCATTAGCTCCAGTTATAGCATAAAGTCCTGTTTCTATTGGTAGATTTAACTCAATATTATTGATGTTCTTTAATTGTTCTATTTTTATATTTAATTTATTATTCATAATTGTTCTGTCTTTGGACGCAAAATTAGGCATTTTATACTGAATGACAAAATGTTATCATAAAATAATACAACTAAAGTAATATTGAGGTGATACATAATTACCCCTGCTCTTGAATTATAAAACAGAGGTAATTATTTTTTTTACGAATTTTGCATCAATCACGGGATATACAGCAGCGCAAACTCCACCTTTCTCCGTGTGAGCAGCATGGCATGGCGTTTTCCCTTGTAACTGCAAAAAGCAATATATTCATGGTAGATGTTCCTGTCGCCAGCCTCCAACTTCTTTATCAAGGTGCTTTTGGGGATTGTCTTGCTACCCAAAAGCCGGTATGGACCCACGTTGTAGGCAAGCGTGGCGAGTAAAAGGCTGTCTTTCCCGAACTGCCGGAACATCGCGCAGAACTTCCGCAAGTCTTTCCGCAGAAGCACGTCCGCCTGCCGCTTCGTCATGGTTCGTGCCGAATATCTTTCGTCCGGCAGAATTTTGTGACCCCAACCCACGTATGGGTGGTGTTTTTCCGAGTGCCAGCCCTCAAAATATTTCGTGCAGCACACCGCCCTCTCGAAAAGTGGCAAACGGTAGATTGCCGCCTGCCCGTCCATTCCCTCTCGGCGGCTGATCCGTGCGGACACGGAACAGACCGCCATAAGCGAACAGAGCATTACCATGAATACACGCATCATTTCAGCAAGGGGCTGAAGTTGCCGATGGGAACGATGGTCAAACCGTCATCCTTTACATTCCGGTTGTTGAAGTCAAATTCCAGCTCGAAGGAGTTGCCGAAGTTGTCCTCCACCACCACAATAAAGTTGTGCGCCTCTTCGCCCTCCGCCGTGTAGTACAGGCGGAACTTTTCGTTCTCCAGCAGGTAGCGGTCGTTGGGCAGGAAGGTGATGCCGTTATCCATTTTCAACTTTCCTTCTCCCTCAAACTGAAAATAGCGGATGGTATAAAGCGTGTTAGCGAAGTCGCCCTCCTTTTTCAGTTCACAGCGGATTTCCACCGTCTGCCCCTTTGTCACCTTGTTCGGCACGGGCATGACCTCCACCGTGAAGGGATAGGACTGTTGGATGTCCATGTCGTCATCGCACGACACGAGGGTGAATGACACAGCGGCTATCAGGCATAACGCCACCACCTTAAAGATGTTTGTACTCTTGTTTCTGTTGTTCAGTATGTTCATTGTTCTTCGATTTTTAGATGATTGTTTTTCTGTTTTTTCGTTGTCCGTTGCAGGTACTCATTCAAGTCCTTGCAACCGTCATAGAGGGAGGAACGGTCGGCGACACGCGCCCCATACCGTTTGGCAAGAGCGTCAAGCGTCCGCCGTCCGGCTTCGTCACGGTCAAGGAAGCATCCGATGCGCCCGTAGCCGTCCAGCAATTCCGCCGCCTTCTCCACGTTGGCGACAGAGTTCAGAACAAGGCAGTCAGCGTTACCGGTTACGCCAAGCGTCACAGCGGAGAGAAAGTCCATGAAGCCCTCAAACACGAGGCACTCGTCAGCCGGGATTTCCTTCGTCCTTGCCAAAGACACATCTTTTGGCGGGATGCACCCCTTGAAAAATCGGCTTCGGACTTCATATCCACCTGCCATATTCAGGAAACCGACAGCAAAATACCGTTTTCCACGCACACTGTAGTTCAGACGGCAACAGTGACGGGATGTGATGGCGATGGGTATGCCACGTTCCGCCAGATAGTCCGTCAACGGTGAGCGAAGTAACGGAGCGACCTCCACATCCTCAAAGACGGGTTCGGTCGGCTTCGGGAGATAGGCGGGCTTTTCCCATCCGGCAACCGTCATATTGGCGGCTTCCGCTATGAACTTCGCTTGCTTCATGAAGTCATCGCTTTGCAGAAACTCCCCGGCAAGCGTGAAGATGTCGCCGCCCTTGCCCAAACCGAAGTCGTACCAGAGCTGTTTCGCCACGTTCACACGGAAAGAGGGTGTGCGCTCGCCCCTGTACGGGGCAAGATACCACAGCTCGTTACTGCTCCTTCTAACAGGCTCATGCCCCAGCCGTGCGAGAAAATCCGTAAGCGGCATCCTTCTGACAGCATCTATTTCCGTCCTTTCCATGCCCGTGTCAGTTGATGATGAACTTGATACCGACCCCGAACTGCGTGTGAAACTTCCGCGTGTCGCCACCCCAAAGGCAACGCTCCCGCAGATTGGCAAGCAGGGCTATACGGTCTGCCACGTAGCATTCCACATCGAGCGTCAGCGCGCCGCCGTAGATGAAGGCGTCCCGGTCGTGCAGCGTAGAACCGTCATGCAGCACCTTCGTTCCCCAGTTCACCGACTCATATCCGGCAAGAGCCGAAGCCCCGGCATAGACGAACACGATTTTTCGAGCGTCCGACAGTATCTTGAAGTAATAGCCGCCCTCCGCCGTGAACTGCGCCACGGGTATCTTGGTGTTCTTGTAAGGATTGTTTTTCAGGAGGTATTCGCCACCGAACACCCACTTGTTTCCCCTCTTCGTGTAGGTGGAAAGAGACGCCCCGAAACTGTAGCCGCCGTCCTTGCCACCGGGATTGAAACCGTCCGCCATGTCCGCCCTTACCTCGATGCCATGCATCTTCGGCAGACACCGCTGGGCGTGCGCCTGCCCCGTGAAAAGGGCAAGCGACGCGATGATTATTGCGATGTATTTTCTCATGGTCAGCGCACTTGAAGTTCGTTAATGGTGCTGGCTCGTACCAAATCCTCGTTCTCAATCACGAAGGACTGGTGACGGCCGCCGTTCTTCTCGTTCAGCTCCACCACGAGGCACTTGTCGTCGGGGATGGTGAACTTCGCCATCGTGAAGACCGTGCGCTCACTTTTTTTGCCCGGCACGAGAGTGGCGTAGTTCTGCGCACGGAGCGGCAGAATGATCTGCTCCTGCACGGCGGTACGTTTCGCCACCTTCTTGTCCACGATTTTCCAAGTGATGTAGTCCACATCGAAAGGCACGTTGCTCTGGTTCTTTATCTCCGTGTGGAAGTAGAGTAAGCCGTTGTGCGTGTAGATGCCTTTCAACAGGTATTGGATGCCGAAACGCTTGCAGCCGATATGCTTCACCTCGCGCTTGTTCTGTTTGTGGATGGACTTCATGATAAGGCGCACCAGCATCGGGCTTTCGCTGCCCAGCTCTTTCAGATAGATTTCCTGCGCATTGTTCGGGCGGTTCACCGTACTGCCGTCATGGATGAAATCGCACATCTCCACGTTGAGTAACAGCGGTTCGGCGGCGTACTTCACGTTGAAGGTGTAGAAACTGCCGTCCTCCGTGATGACGGACATATTCGTTTCGTTGGGAAAATTTCTCACGGTAGCCTTCACGCGGATGACGTTCTCCGCTCCGTCGGCTTTCCCGGCAATCAGGTCGGGCGAGCCTAAATCGACATAGCGCACCTCCGCCGGAAAAATGACGTGGACGGTCTTGTCATAGGTCACTTCCAGTCCGTGCGGCGGTATCATGCGGTCGAAGGTCAGCTTGCGCGACAGACCGTGATACAGGTCGCCGTCCGCCTCCTTCTGCGGATAGACCTCCTTCGTCAAGGTCGGCTGTTCACTTCCTTTGGTCGTTTCAACGGTTACATTCTCCTGCGCGTTGGCAGTTGCGATGCCCATAGCGAGGGCAAACATGATGATTACTTTTCTCATTACTTTTGGATTTTAGTGGTAAATGTTTTTTTGATTGATTGTTGTTTTCAGTCCTTTTCCTGATAGAGCATGACCCTGTACCCGGCTTTCAGATGCACCTTTACGGTTCGCATCTTCTTGGCGATGTACTGGCTCGTGCCTTGTATCAGCCCCTTGCCCAAATCGGAGGCGAGCTGCGCCCCGGCATTGGTGGAGATGTTGATGCTGCTCCCTAACGAGCCGCCCATGTTGGCGGCGACCTCCCTGACGGCGTTCATCTCCATCGAGTTCGGGATGAAGATACCGGGCTGTCCGTCCGTGTCATAGACCGCAAGCTCCACCGGGATAATCGTGCCATCGTATTCCAGCGAGGTGACCTCGATGTCGAGCCGCTCACCCTGTATCTTGCCCGTGCCGACCACCACTGCATTGCGTGGGATTGTTCTGCCCGCCACCGCCATAGGCTCCAGCAGGCGCAACCTTACCGTCTGTCCGTCCGTCACGCTCTGCGCACCATGCACACATGCCGGGATGGTATTCCGGTCCGATACCTCTGTAGTGCCGACAGCCGTGTTGAACCCCCGGTTGCGCTCCTGCGAGAAGGTGGCGACAAACTCCGCGTTGCTCATGGGCTGTGCAAGGGAGGAAACGACTTGGCGGGTCACTTGCCTTACGGGTGTCGCCGTGTTCTTCTTTCCCTTCTGCACGGTGGAAGGCTCTGCCGCCTGTTCCGGCTTTCCTCCGTTCTGACCGCCCATGTACTTTGCCGCCAGCTCATAGGACTTCTCCATAAGTGCCACCTGTTCGTCCATAGATGAAGTCCTGCCCTTCTCGCTTTCCAGTTCCGACTCCAGCGAGGCGATGCGCTCCAACAGCTCATCCATCTCGGCATTGTCGTTCTTCGGCTGTTCGTAGAAGTTGCCGAGGGTGGCGTTCAGGTCACGGTAGGCGGCTGCGGAGGATTGGATGGTCTGCGGCGTGGCGGGCTGTGCCTTTTCCTCTTTGCCGCCCGGATTGGCGAGGTCGAAGTCCGTCCCGTCCTCCGTTCCAGCTATCTCGCGGTCGAACATGTCGCCCAGCTGCCCGATGGCACGGTTGCGGCTCTCCAGACGCTCTTCCATCTCCCCATGCTCGTAGGCTTTCAACTTGTCGCCGATAATCTGCCGGTTCGCCTTGTCCGCGTCGGGCATCTCGGTGTTGTATCCGTCTGTTCCCGGCTGTTGCTCCTTGCCGGAGGACGGGGCGAATATCAGCCACATCGCCCCGATGAACACCAGCACCATAGCGGGCAGGACTATCATCTTCTGCCGTTTCAGCCGCTGCGCCTCGGTCAGCGGTTCGCGCCCCTTTTTCGGCTTTCCCGTGTCGGGAGCGGCTTTGTTCTCTTTCGTCGGTTCATTCTTCGTCTGTTCCATATAAATAAGGTGTTAAGTGATTGTCAGTTTCCACCGGGGTCGGCAGTTCCACCCGTCCGGCGTGTCCCGTTTCCATGCGTAAGCCGTCGTTCCTGCCGATGTCATAGACGGCTCTGCCGAAGGTGTAGAGGGCAAGCACCGCGAAGGCGGCGAGCATCCCCAGTACGATGCGGCGGCGTGTTTCCGGCGGCAAACCGTCCAGATACCCTTTGAGCCTTGCCACCAGCCGTTTCCGTTTGTCGTGGAGCTTCCAGTACACGCCCCACATTGTTTTTCTGATACTTTTTACTTTCCGTTTCATAATCCGTTACCGTTTGATAGTCTGTAAATCCTTATTCTCGATGATGGTGAAACCCTCGATGGTGAAGCCGTTGGGATTGTCGTCCGACCGTGATGCGTTCAGCAGGCGGCAGGTGGTCACGAGGCTGCGCTCGGTGACGTTGCTTTGCCGGATGATTTTCTGCGTGGCGTAGGTCACGGCTCGGTAGGGATAGGCGTTGAAGTCACACACCACGCTGTCCACCTTCAACACTTGGTTGATGTTTCCGGCGATGATGCGGTTGTAGTACCCCTTCTCGGCGAAGTCCGAATAATAGTGGTACACGCTCTTGTCTGCCAGCAGCAAGGCACGTTTTACGTTGTGTTCAATCGCGCTTTTTTCAGGTGACAGCGTGAAGAAAAGCTCGTGGAAGCGGCGCACATGCTCCCGTGCCTCCGCTGGACGGTTCTGCGACAGATCCTGCGACAGCGCAAGCATCAGCGACTTGCCGTTGTCCAACACATAGATTTTCTCCCGTTGCTTCTCCGCGAAACGGTAGGAGTTCCACACGCTCCACACCGTCACCACGGTGCACAGCGAGAGGAAGACGATACCGAACAGGCGTATCTGCCTGAACGATGATTCGATGTTTTTAAGTGACTTAAATTCCATTGTTGTTTATTCGTTTTTAATTGTCAGTTGATTATTTCAGCAGTTTCCCGGCACGTCCGACCACGTTTCCTGCGGCTGCACCCGCCACGCTGCCCGCCATGCTTCCGGCTCGTCCCGCCATCTGGTTCACGTTGCGACCGTAACCGCCCATGCCTCCGGCTTGGATAATCCAGCCGGCAACGGTGGGAATGGTGAAGTATCCGATGATGCCGATGCAGAGGAACACGATATACACCCCGTCGCTCGAATCCAGCGAGAAGTTCGGGTCTGCCTGCATCCGCTCGATGTCGCTTTGCAGCATCAGCACCTGTATCTTCGCCAGTATGGTGCTGAACATGTCCGACACCGGAAGCCACAGATAGACCTGTATGTAGCGGCATATCCACTGCGTGAGCGTGCTTTGGAAACCGTCCCATACCGACAGGGCGAAGGCTATCGGACCGAGTATCGCCAGCACCACGAGAAAGAAGGTGCGGACGGTGTCTATCACGAGGGCGGCGGCTTGGAACAGCAGTTCCAGTATCTCGCGGAAGAAGTCGCGGATACTCTTCTTCATGTTGTACATTCCCCGGTCGATATACATTCCCGCCATCGTCACCATGTCGGAGGGCGACCAGCCGAGTTCCTCCAGTTGCTTGTCAAATTCCTCGTTGGACACGAGGTAGGCGGTTTCGGGGTTGCGTACCATCGCCTCGTATTCCAGCTTGTCCTTCTGCTCCCGGTATCGGTTCATGTCCAGCGTTTCCGCCTCCAGCATCTTTGCCGTGCCCTGTACGACGGGTGAGAGGATGCTGTTTATCGTGCCCAGCACCACAGTCGGGAAGAACATGATGCACAGACCGATGGCAAAAGGACGGAGCATCGGGAATACGTCTATCGGTTCGGCTCTCGCCAGCGACTGCCATACCCGGTAGGCGACGTAGAACAGCGCACCCAGCCCGGCGATGCCTTTCGCCACACCCGCCATGTCCCCACATAGCGGCATCATCTGCTCATAAAGTGAGCGTAAAATCTGATGAAGGTTATCGAACTCCATAGGCTTACCAGTATCTTTCGTTCATGTTCCCGTACAGCCCCATGATGCGGTCGAGGTCGTTCTTTTTCTTCGCACGCAGATAACTCACGGAGATGTTCTTGTTGGTGTAATAGCTCACAAGGTTGCGGTAACGCTTCATTTTGGAGTAGCAGCGTTCCACCACGTCCATGCGCTCCTTGTCGGTCATGGAGAGCGTGGTGATGTTCACCACATTCTTCAGTTCCGTCAATACTTCGTTGCTCTCTTCCAGCAGTTTCGTGTAACCGAAAGCGATTGCCGACAGCTCTTCTGGTCTGAAATTTCCATCACGGAGCATCCTTTGGAAACTGTTTACATAAATGTCGGTGATGTCGCCTACCATCAGGATGGTCTGCTGCACCTTGCGGGCGTCCTTGACGAGATTGTTCACCGATTTGAGGGCATCGTAATACTTTTTGCCCTGCTGATAGATTTTCACCGTTTCCTGAAAGTTGCTCACCATGTTCGTGGCAGTCTTGGAGGTATGGATGATGTTTTTGGAGGCATTGATGATACCCTGCGCCAGATTGCCCGGATCGCTTACGACCCACTGTGCGCTTGCCCTGCCTGCGAAAAGCAGGCACAGGCAGATAATCATTGTTATTCTTGTTCTCATGTTACTTTGGATTTTAGTGGTTGTTATTCTTCTGTCGGGTGTCCCGGCTGCGGTTTCACCCGCACATAGTCGCCGCCCGGCGAGAAGGTCAGCACGTCCGTTGCCTCGTTGTAGGACACGTCGATGCGGAAGCCGGTGTTCATGAACAGGTTGTCGTTTTCCTCCTGCAAGAGATAGGTTTCCGGTTTCAGCTTGCGGCGCAGACCGCTCCGGCGGAACACCGTCACCTTGTAGGCTTCGCCCTCCTTGTAGATAAGCACATCGGGCTTCCCCTCCACGCTCTCCCAGTTCCCGCACAGCATATCACGGCGGTTATCGACCACATCGCAGGATTGCAGCATCATGACCGCCAATCCGATCAGGCACTTGCTGACTTGCAGCATTTTAACTTTTGATAAATTCATACGCATTTCTTGTTTTTAGCTGATGATTAAATGATTAACTTTTGGTTCTCCGCTTCTCGGCAAGTTGCCGGATGGCGGCTTCGATGTCGCCGCCCAACTTCTCCGCCAGACGGTAAACCTCCACTTTCTCCGTTTCCTCGGTGGTGTACGCCAGATATTCTTCTGCACTGACCTCGGTGGCATAGACCGCCGATTGTGTGCCACCCAAGCCTATCCACACCTCCTTGTAGAGCCGTGAAGGGTTGTTCGCCATGTTGATGGAGAGTATCTGCCCTTTCTCCTTTTCCGTCAGTCCGAGCAACGCCTGTATCTGGTCGAACTTGTTCATGTACTTGCGCTGGTCGAGAAGTATCTTGCAGTCGGAGTTGTTGATGATGCTCTCCTTGACCACGGGAGAGGAAATGATGTCGTCCACCTCCTGCGTCACCACGATTGCCTCGCCGTAATATTTTCTGACCGTCTTGTACATATAGCGCAGATATTCAGCCATGTTCGCTGAAGAGAGAGCCTTCCAAGCCTCTTCCACAATAAGCTGTTTCCGTACCCCTTTTAGTCGCCGCATCTTGTTGATGAAGGCTTCCATGATGATGATGGTCACGACGGGGAACAGTTCGCGGTTTTCCTTAATCGAATCTATCTCGAAGACAATGAACCGCTTGCCGAGCAGGTCGATGTTCTCCGTGGAGTTGAGCAGGAAGTCGTAGCGTCCGCCCCGGTAATACTGCCGCATGGTGGTGAGCATGTTGTCGATGTTGAAGTCGGACTTCTCCACCTTGATGTCACGCTGTGCCAGTTCCTTGCGGTAGTCGTCACGCATATACTCGTAGAAGGTGTTGAACGACGGCACGATGCTACGGTCGGATTGGATGCGCTCAATATAGGCACTCACGGCACTGCCCAGCTCGCCGCTCTCCGTCTTTGTCACCTTGTCGTCCTCCGACTTCCAGAGCGTCAGCAGCAGGGTCTTGATGCTGTCCTTCTTCTCCACGTCGAAGATGTAATCGTCGGTGTAGAACGGGTTGAACGA
The DNA here is from genome assembly GCF_003477565.1 of Alistipes sp. AF48-12. Lineage (NCBI taxonomy): Bacteria > Pseudomonadati > Bacteroidota > Bacteroidia > Bacteroidales > Rikenellaceae > Alistipes > Alistipes sp. AF48-12. The sequence continues at coordinate 35,250 of NZ_QUDJ01000021.1, read as the reverse complement.
TATGGGCTTCTCTTCCGTGTAGGTGAAATACACGCCGTCCGCTCCGCCTGTCTTGCGTCGGATCATGCCGCACAAGCCCTGATAGGAGTTTCCCGTGTCCACCAATACCACATGTGCGCCTTGCTCATAATATTGGCGCACGAGGTGGTTCATGAAGAAAGACTTGCCGCTGCCCGAAGGACCCAGCACGAACTTGTTGCGGTTGGTCGTGATACCCCGCTTCATGGGCAGGTCGGAGATGTCAAGGTGCAGCGGTTTTCCCGTGAGCCTGTCCACCATCTTGATGCCGAAGGGCGAGAGCGAGTTGCGGTAGTTGGTTTCCTCTGTGAACAGGCACACCGCCTGTTCGATGAAGGTGTGGAAACTCTCTTCCGCCGGGAAGTCCGCCGCATTGCCGGGTATCGCCGCCCAGTAGAGTGTCGGGCAGTCGATGGTGTTGTGGCGCGGCACGCATTCCATGCTTGCCAACTGGCTGCCCACGTCGTTCTTGATATGCTTCAGTTCCTCCGCATCGTCGCTCCACGCCATGACGTTGAAGTGTGCCCGTACCGAGGTCAGTCCGTAGGAATGGGCTTCGTTCAGGTATTGGTCTATCCACTCGCGGTTGATGCTGTTGCTCCTTGAATAGCGAGATAGCGACTGCATGTTACGGGCGGACTTCTCGAACTTATGCAAGGTTTCCTCACTGTTGTCTATCAGCACATACTGGTTGTAGATATGGTTGCAGGAGAGCAGAAGCCCCACCGGGGAGGCGAATGACAGTCGGCAGTCACTCCGGTCGGTGGAGAGCTTCTCGTAACGGGTGTCGGTAGCCACCTTGCCCGGCAGGTCTTCCGCGTCGGAGAGGGTGTGCAGACACAGGCGGTTGTCGCCGATGCGCATCTCCCTTGCCGAAAGCTCGATGTCCTGCAAGGTGGTGTCACCTTCCGACATGAGCGAGAAGTAGCGTTCAATAAGTCCCGTATTTCCCTCAGTACCCACAATCTCATCGGTGGAGAGGCGGCGCAGCCTGACAAGCCCGCTGTCGTTCATGATGCGCTCGAACTGTTCGCAGGCTTCCAAGAACTTGGTCGTGGTTTCCCTGTCCAGCTCCTTCGGGATGATATGTCCCCGGCACAGCGTGCTGAAATTGCTCTGCATCCGGTTACGCTCCTTTGTTGTCTTGGTCAGGTAGAGGTAGCAGGTGTGTTTCAGGTACGGACGCTCGTTGAAGTGACGCTCGAAAGAGCGGCTTAAAAAGCTCATGTCGTCCTTCTGAAGCTCCGGTTTGTAGCGTTCCTTGATGAACCAGTCCTGTTTGTGGACGACGGAGTAGTCCGGCAGCACCTTGATAGCCTTGCACCAGCAACTGTGTATCGCCTCGTACTCCGCACCCGTCACGGTGTAAAGTTCCGGCAGTTCCACCTCGAAAGCCACCGTGATGTCGGCGTCCTTTGAGATGATGCAGCCATGCTCCACCGCTAAAAGTGGGAACCTGTTTTCCAGTGTTGTCATTTTCGATGTATTCCTCATTGTCTTTCTTCCTTTCGTTGTCGTTTGAACAGACGGGGTATCCGCCGCCGGTTGATAAGGTATCGGGGATGGCTCCGTGCCGCTCCTAATTTCATCAGCCCGTGTTCGCCGTACCGGGCGTTCAGCGCGAAGGTCTGCCATACAAGGAGGGAGGACGATGCCGCGCCGAAGCCGATACATATCCACTGGTCGATACCGACCATGTAGAGGATGACGAACAGGACGAAGAGAGCCAGCAGACCTCCGCAGAAGATGAAGAGGTACTGTGCCTTCAAGCCCTTGAACTCTACCGGACGGCCGATACCCTTGTTGATTGGGTATTCAGCCATACATTATTTATTAAAGGAAGAATGAGCGCAGGATGGTGGCGGCAACAATCAGGAAGATGCACGCGCCGAACCACGAGGCGGCTGTCTTGCTGGTGTCGGGGTCGCCCGATGAAAACTTGCCGTACACTTTTACGCCCCCGATAAGCCCGACGACTGCACCGATGGCGTATATCAGTTTAGTTCCGGGGTCGAAATAAGAACTCACCATAGAGGTGGCTTCGTTGATGCCCGCGATGCCGTTTCCCTGCGCGAAAGCGGAGGCGGTTGCGGCGATGACAAGTGCCGCGGAGAGGATTGCTTTTCTGTTTTTCAAGATGTTCTTGTTCATAAACTGTTCTTGTTTTTTGCCGTCAAAAGGGTGGATGGTCCTTTGTCGGGCGGTTGATACTTTGTTTCTTTACTTTGGTTTTAGTGGATGCCCGTTTGTTTCCACGGACGTGGGCGTGTCCGTTGCGGATAGGGATGCGCCTTGCGTTTCCTCGCCGCGTGGGTTGATGTCATTCTTTCATGTTCATTTCTTTTATTGTTGTCATACATAGTTGCGAATGTCGAACTCCTCGATGTTGTCCGGCACGACGAACTCCTTTTCAGGTTTCTTCAGCCGAATCTCGATAAGCCCCTTGATGCGGATGCCTATCTCCGAAGAGCCTTCCATCATTTTCTCGTACAACTCCGTGCCCTCCATGTCGGTGAACACCTTCGCCGCCTTTTCACGTTCCGCCTGTGTCGCGTCCGGGTTCTTGGCGGTCTTGCAGGCGTCGTCAATCTCGTCAAAGCTGCTGCCCGAAGCCCGTGGCGTGTCCGAGGCGTCCTCTTCCGGTTCGTCGTCCCCGTATCCCAGTTCCTCCGGCGGTATGCTCGTGAAGGTCTCATCGAGTTTTTCCTCCGGAACTTGTGCCGGGCGGGATGCGTTTCCCGTTTTTCCGTCGTCAAAAGTAGCCTCTTCCTCCGACAGCTCAATGCCTTTTTCCATAGTGGCGGCTTCTTGCGTCGGTATGGCAGCGGTTGTCCGGGTGGATGCCATCCTGAAACGGCTCTTGCCGATGATGTCCGCCTTTTCCGCAGGGACTTCCTCGTGTGCCGCTATGCGTTTAGCCTCATTCCCGTCCAGTGACCGCCATAATCCGACAATGCCCTTGAAGAAGCGGACAATCCGCGTGTCCATGATGCGCTCGTAAAGGAGCAGGAACAGGAACCAGAGGTTGCAGCCGACCGATACCGCCAGCAGAATGTCTGTCATGCTGATTGTGTAATTCATATCCTTCCGTTTTTGGTTAGAATACTGAATTATAATTTCGGGCATAAAGGCTCTTTATCGCATCCTCGCACTGGTTGAAGTGATGCGTCAGCACATGGTCGATGTAAGCGGACAGCATAAGCCGGTCATGCCCGATTACACGGGTGATACACATGATACGCTCGTGGTACTCCGGGCGCACATACGCCATCTTCCCCTCACGTGCCTTTACTTCCGAGTCACGGATGAACAGACGTTCATAGTCCTTCTCGCAGCATTTGCCGCTTACCGGGACAGGCGACAGGATTTCCACACTCGCCTGCACTTGGGCAAACATACCTCCGCAGTCTTGCTGTGGTCTTTTTTCATTCGGTGTCATTTCTTTTTCCATTTTCAAATCAGATCTTCACGTTGTTTCTTGTACAGTTCGTTGATTCTCTCCTTGTGCTGTTCCAGATGTTGGCGCAGCACGGTATCCACATAGCCGCCCACCGAGATTTCACCTCCGGCGATGTCGTTCACGATTCTGAGGATTTTGCCGTGGACATCGCGGCTGATATAGACACACTGGCGGGTCTTTATCTCGTTGCGGCGCAGGAACAGCTCGTTATAGTCCTCATCCTGCCTTTTCCGGCGGCCACTTTCCCTCTGCGCTTTTTCCCGTGTTACTGGTTGCACAGGAGGTGGTTCCGGTGCGGCGGTGTCCTCTTCGGTCGGTGCAGCTGCGGGTACTTCCTGTGCGGGGCGCAGTGTCCCGTCCTGTGTGCGCCGCCCGATGGAAGCTAACAGCAGTTCCTCGTCGATGCCTTCCGTGTTCACTTTCCTGCTGCCCATGCTCACTGCGGTCTGATGATGTCGCTTATCTCTTCGGAAAACTCCCGGATGCCACTCCCTTTCAGCAGTGCCGTGTCCATCGGGAAGATGGTGGAGCGGAAAACGCTCTTGCGCTCTTCCGAAAGGTCACGGCGGAACTTCTTGCTGTCGGGCAAGCGGGTGGAAAGTACCGGAAAGCCCATTTCGGCTATCACTTCCTCGTAGATGCCGTACAGGTCGTTCCTCTCCCTGCCGTCCACCATCGTCCAAAACAGATAAAGCCCCTTTGTTTTCGCCTGTCCGGTAGTCATCAGCCTGTCGCGGAACATTGTGACGAATTTCAGGGTACTCTCCACAACAAAGCGGTCGGCACTCAGCGGAGTGAAGATGTAGTCCATCTGCGAGAGCGTCTTTATCACGCCGTTACTACGGAGTGTGCCGGGCATGTCGAAGAACACCACGTCGGGTTTCACGTCCTCAGTGGCAATCATCCTCTCGGCATCGTCGAGGGCGTTCACCGCATTGCTCTTGACGATGGTGTAGGCGTTCTTTTTCATCCGGCGGAAATGGTCGCAAGCGAGAGCCTTGAAGTAGGTGCTGCTGTCGATAAGCCCCATTTCGTGTTCGCGCAGCCCGTGGATGCTGTGCTGCGGGTCGTCGCAGTCCACGACGGCGACATTGTAGCCTTTCACGTTGTGCAGGTAGCTGGCGGCAAGTGCCGTGACAGTGGATTTGCCGATGCCACCTTTCTGTGTTGCGAATGCAACGAAGATTTCCTTACTCATAGTTCCATTTATTTTAATTGTTGAAGATTTCTTTTTCTATTTATATGCGGATTTGGTTGCTACATTATCCGCTTCAGTGAACAGACACATGGGCGGGTCATCGCGTATCCGGTTCTGTGGTGAAGCGGTGCGGCGAACAAGTGATGAATGACGACACTGCGTCATGAAGTCATTGAATCTGTACTTCACCAGATTGTCGGATAACCGGGGTTCCGACGGTTCGGGTATCCGCTTCGGCAAGTATCCGCCGAAGCGATTGTCCGGGTATTTGAATGTTCCTTTTCTCATATTTTCAAATCGTTCGTTTCTTGAATCATGCTGCAAATAAACAAGTATATTTTGGAACCTGTATCACTTCTCCGGCAAGTGGCAGCACGTTGCGCCGGTTGGCAGTCATTGACCGGGTCAAGCATCTGTCCAATACAGCTTTAAGGGCGTAACTTTGCCCCCCGGACAGCAGGGTTCGCCGATGGTGCGCGGCCCGGAGTCCTGAAAGGTATCTTCCCATCCGTCCCCTGACGGATTTTTATGTTCACCTGAACATAGCAAGGTATGTTTTCAGCCGCTCAAAATATTTTGAGCATCCCGGAAAACGCCTTGCCCTTGCAGGGGGCGGGCTTTCCCTCCGAAGTCGGAAAGCCTTTCAGAACTGCGGTGCTGTGATCCGAAGCGGCGGCTTATGCCGTCAATCCGCTAAATCCAAAGTAATATGAAAGAGAAAAGGAAAAGCAAAGCAGGGAGAAATCCCAAACTTGATCCGGCGGTGTACCGTTACACCGTCCGTTTCAACGAGGAGGAACACAATCGTTTCCTCGCCATGTTCGGAAAATCGGGTGTCTATGCACGGTCGGTTTTCCTCAAAGCGCACTTCTTCGGACAGCCGTTCAAGGTGCTGAAGGTGGACAAGACGCTGGTGGACTATTACACCAAGCTATCGGATTTTCATGCGCAGTTCCGCGCCGTGGGTACGAATTACAACCAAGTCGTGAAGGAACTGAGGCTGCATTTTTCAGAGAAAAAGGCGATGGCGTTGCTCTACAAATTAGAGCAACACACCGTCGAACTCGTGAAACTGAGCCGCCGGATTGTGGAACTTTCAAGGGAAATGGAGGCGAAATGGTCGCAAAAATCAGTGTAGGAAACTCGTTGTACGGCGCGATTGCCTATAACGGGGAGAAGATTAACGAGGCGCAGGGGCGGTTGCTTACGACCAACCGCATCTACAATGACGGTTCGGGAAAGGTGGACATCAACAAGGCGATGGAGGGTTTTCTCACCTTCATGCCGCCACAGATGAAGGTGGAGAAGCCGGTGGTGCATATTTCGCTCAACCCACATCCGGAGGATGTGTTGACCGATGCGGAATTGCAGGATATAGCCCGCGAGTATCTGGAAAAACTCGGTTTCGGCAACCAGCCTTATCTTGTTTTCAAGCACGAGGACATCGACCGCCACCACCTGCACATCGTGACGGTGCGGGTGGACGATAACGGGAAATGTATCAGCGACAAGAACAACTACTATCGTAGCAAACAAATCACCCGTGAGCTGGAGAAGAAATACGGGCTGCACGGCGCGGAGCGCAGGAACCGCCGGCTTGACACGCCGCTAAGCAAGGTGGACGCATCGGCAGGTGATGTGAAGAAGCAGGTGGCTGGCACTGTGAAGGCTCTGAACGGGCAGTACCGTTTTCAGACGATGGGCGAATACCGTGCGCTCCTTTCCTTATATAATATGACGGTGGAGGAAGCGAGAGGCAACGTGCGCGGACGGGAGTATCACGGGCTGGTTTATTCCGTCACGGACGACAAGGGTAACAAGGTGGGCAACCCGTTCAAGTCCTCGCTTTTCGGGAAGTCCGCAGGTTATGAAGCCGTACAGAGAAAATTTATCCGTTCCAAATCAGAGATTAAGGACAGGAAGCTCGCCGACATGACGAAACGCACCGTTCTTTCCGTGCTGCAAGGCACTTATGACAAGGACAAATTTGTATCCCAACTCAAAGAGAAGGGCATCGACACCGTACTGCGCTACACGGATGAAGGGCGTATCTATGGAGCGACGTTTATCGACCACCGCACAGGATGTGTACTGAACGGCTCTCGCATGGGCAAGGAGCTTTCGGCGAATGCCTTGCAGGAACACTTCACCCTGCCATACGCCGGACAACCGCCGATACCGTTATCCATCCCTATGGATGCTGCGGACAAGGCATACGGACAGACCGCATACGACCGTGAAGACGTATCGGGCGGAATGGGCTTGCTCACTCCCGAAGGTCCGGCGGTAGATGCTGAGGAAAAGGCTTTCATCCGGGCGATGAAGCGCAAAAAGAAGAAAAAGCGCAAGGGCTTGGGTTTGTAATCGGAGTATCAACAATTAAAAAATCAATGTATGTCACAACAAGAAGACGATTTGAGGGCATTGGCGAAAATCATGGATTTTCTGCGTGCCGTGAGTATTATTTTAGTGGTTATGAACGTGTACTGGTTCTGTTACGAAGTCATCCGGCTGTGGGGCGTGAACATCGGTGTGGTGGACAGAATCCTTCTGAACTTCGACCGCACGGCGGGGCTGTTCCATTCCATACTGTACACAAAGCTGTTTGCCGTCCTGCTGCTTGCCCTGTCCTGTCTGGGTACAAAGGGGGTCAAGGGAGAGAAAATCACTTGGGGAAGAATATGGACGGCACTCGCCGCCGGGTCCGTGCTGTTTTTCCTAAACTGGTGGATACTGGCTCTGCCGCTTCCGATTGAGGCGGTGATGGGGCTGTATGTCCTTACCATCGGTACGGGCTATGTCTGCCTGTTGATGGGAGGTCTGTGGATGAGCCGTCTGTTGAAACACAATTTGATGGAGGATGTTTTCAACAACGAGAACGAGAGTTTCATGCAGGAAACAAGACTCATCGAAAGCGAGTATTCGGTCAATTTGCCGACACGCTTCTATTACAAAAAGCGTTGGAACAACGGTTGGATCAATGTGGTGAATCCCTTCCGTGCGTCCATCGTGTTGGGTACGCCGGGCAGCGGCAAGTCATACGCCGTGGTAAACAATTTTATCAAGCAACAGATTGAAAAGGGCTTCTTGATGTACGTGTATGACTTCAAATTCAGCGACTTGTCCACCATTGCCTACAATCATCTGCTGAACCACCCTGACGGCTACAAGGTGAAGCCGAAGTTCTATGTGATCAACTTCGACGACCCGCGACGCTCTCATCGGTGCAATCCCATTCACCCGGATTTTATGGAAGATATTACGGACGCCTACGAGAGTGCCTATACAATAATGCTCAACCTCAATAAAACGTGGGTGCAAAAGCAGGGTGACTTCTTTGTGGAATCACCTATCATTTTGTTCGCCAGTATTATATGGTATCTTAAAATCTATCAGAACGGGAAATATTGCACGTTTCCCCATGCCATCGAATTTTTGAACCGCCGCTACGAGGATATTTTTCCGATACTGACTTCCTATCCCGAACTGGAGAACTACCTTTCCCCGTTCATGGATGCGTGGCTCGGAGGGGCTGCGGAGCAGCTCATGGGGCAGATAGCGTCGGCAAAAATTCCGCTTTCGAGGATGATTTCACCGCAGCTCTATTGGGTGATGTCGGACAGCGAGTTTACGCTGGACATCAACAATCCCGAAGAGCCGAAAATCCTATGCGTGGGCAACAATCCCGACCGTCAGAATATCTACGGGGCGGCTCTCGGATTGTATAACTCCCGCATCGTGAAGCTCATCAATAAGAAGGGGATGCTGAAGTCGTCGGTCATCATAGACGAGCTGCCGACGATATATTTCAAAGGGTTGGACAATCTTATAGCTACCGCCCGAAGCAACAAGGTTGCCGTGTGTCTGGGATTTCAGGATTTCAGCCAGCTGGTGCGCGACTACGGTGATAAGGAGGCGAAAGTGGTGATGAATACGGTCGGTAACATTTTCTCCGGGCAGGTGGTAGGTGAAACGGCAAAGACACTATCGGAACGATTCGGTAAGGTGTTGCAGAAACGGCAGTCTATCTCCATCAACCGGCAGGATGTTTCCACCTCCATTAACACGCAGATGGACGCGCTTATCCCGCCCAGCAAGATTTCCGGTTTGACGCAGGGAATGTTTGTCGGTTCGGTGTCCGACAACTTCAACGAGCGTATCGAACAGAAGATTTTCCACTGCGAGATTGTGGTGGATGCCGATAAGGTAAAACGGGAGGAAAGTGCCTACAAGAAAATCCCCGTTATTACCGATTTCACTGACGCAGACGGCAACGACCGCATGAAGGAAACGGTGCAGGCAAATTACCGGCGCATCAAGGAGGAGGTGAAGCAGATTGTTCAGGAGGAATTGGAGCGCATCGCGGGCGATGACAACCTGAAGCATCTGTTGCAGCAGAAGTAACCTATTAAAATAAGGGAGGATAGCTAAAATCCTCCCTTATTTTAATATTCCTCCAAAAGTTTATTTTGACGTAAATCTTCAATGTAACATGCTAAGTTACTTGAAACTTTATTAAATACTTTATCAAGATATGGGATGATATTTTCCAAATTCAATTCCAACTCTAACGGGAAACTATGATATTGATGTAAAAACCTTGTGATGTCATTTCTTTCTGAAACAGATAAAAGCAAAAATGGATTACTGTTTTTATAATATACCATTGCTGAAAGATGAATAAAAGCGCATCCTAATTTATAAACAAAAAAAGGCCAGCCATAAAATTTATCAGCTAAATCCACCATTTGTTTATCGGTCACGACTTTCTTTGTATTGGGATAAGACCATTTTATTCCCTCCAAAGTTTGGTTTATAAAATGCTCTCTAAGGTTTAAGTCGCTAATTGACAACAAAAACATAACTCTTACCATAGAATCTAATTCTTGACGCAGAATAGATATTACCTGCCCATATAATTGTTGTTGCAACAAAATATTTATAGCGCAAGAATGTTCTCCTGACCTTTGAGTAACTATATCGCAAAATAAATTAATATTATTTGTTTTCATTGTTGAGTGATTTCGCTTATAAGATATAGGATTTACTATTGGTTGCCACATATATCTGATGCGGCATTTCTTTTTCGTTGTATATTATTGTATGGTTGTCGCACAAGGTCATTCCCAGCCTTTCAACCACACGGATGGATGCCACGTTTTCCGGTCGGATACTGCAACAGACAGTTTTCAGTTCCAGCTCTCCAAAGGCGTATTCCAAACACGCGCGGGCGGCTTCCGTACCGTAACCGTTATGCCAGTATGTGTTATCGAGTATATAGCCAAGCTCGACAGTCTCGTTCCCGTTTAGGGTACTATTCATCAGACCGGCTTGTCCTATCAATGCGCCGCTTTCTTTCAGTATGACGGCAAAATATCCGAACCCGTCCTTGCGGTATCGGATGAGTTGCCTGTTTATCCATTTGCGCACGTCCTTTTTGGTAAAGCCGTGTTCCCAAGCGTACATGACTTCCGGCTTTCCCATTATGGCAAGGAGTGCGTCCATATCCTTACGGGTTATCCTGCGGATAAGCAGCCGTTCCGTTTCCATGACGACCAGCGATGCGGAATAGGTCTTTATCTCAAATCCGTCCTCTTTCCATTCCTTCACAAGCCTGTTGATCGTTTCTTCCACCAGACTGTCATAAGCGGCATCGGGAATAACCTTTATAAAAAAGGTGTCACGGGTTTCTTTCATGACCCATTCGTTGATGTCTTTCAGTTCCTTGCCTTCGGGAATGTAATTCTTGTGTATCATGAACTCGTTGATGTTGTCCGCCAACAATTCTTCCAACTGATAACGGATGTCATCCTCCAGTTCGGCAAATGGTATGGTTTCCTCTTCATAGATGCCTTCTATTAAAACATCATCCTCTTCCATATCCTCGTCCGGTGTCTGATTGCCCCGTTTCATGTCCAACATATCCTGCGCGAACTGCCCGGATTCCTTGTCCTTGTACTTCTTGGCATATTTTTCCAGCAGTTCCCAGTCCTGACGGCTCATCGGGCATTTGAAAACGGCTCGTTCCACCTCGTTACAGCGCACCATGTCCGCCTTCACATCATCGGGAAGCGACCGGCATTCCTTGCAGATATGCCGCGAGTGTCCTTTGCCGCTGAATTGCTCGTTGGCTTTGTACTCGCTACAAATCCGACAGTAATGCCCCTGTTGTTTCTTCTTTTTCGCCACCATACCCCGTTATTATATCAACAGTTCTTTTCCTTTATCGGTAAGACGATATTTCTGCCGGGGATGTTTCGGATTTTCCGGGTAAATAGGCTCTACCAAATTCTGCCTTATGGCTGGATACAGATATAGTTCTAAAAAATTACTTTTGTCCTTTAATCCTATCACACACATAATCTCTTTGGTTGAAAGTGTCTGTGTGCCGATTGCAGACAACACCTTTTCCACCTGTGGGGTAACTGTGGGGTGACTGTGGGGTAACTGTCGGGTAATTGTCGGGTCGTGCCCCACAGTTTTTCGGGTATAGCGGAAAATAACCCATACACTATTTCCATCTGTATGAAACTCCGGATCGGGAATGCCGACACGCCGGCATTCGCTTATCATAAGCCCGATGCCTCGTCCCCAGCTTTCCAGAACCTCGCTTTTATACAGAACATTCGCAATAATCAGGTTTTGAGGTTCTGAATTATGCCCGCTCAATAACTTTTCCATTGTTATATCCGGCGGAAAAGTTCCACTGTTCTCAATCTCCACACGGTCATCATAGATGGCAATTCCTACCGAACTGCCGGGACGGTGGTATGAGCGGTGGCAAAGGGCATTTGTGCAGCATTCCCTCAATGCCTTGTAAGGAATCTCAAGCTCTTCCTCCCGATACAAGCCTTCAACTTTGCCCGAAAGGGAAAGATGCTTGAAAAAGAACGACATTGCAGTGTCCAGCAGTGTGTAGATATTGCCAGTGGTACGCTGATTGTCTATAAACTCGTCTTTTGTAGTTCCTTTGAAACGCGCCAACCGAAGCAGGCACTGGGGATAGAAGTAAAAATCACGACCGAACAAGACTGCGGAAGCATTATTCAGTTTTCCGTCATGTAACAGGTTGAATTTTTCGAGTATGGTCGGCAAATCCTCCCTTATGGTGGCTTCGGGTAGGCGACCGCACCGGATGCCTCCACGTACCGCTCCCATAATGGCATGTTCATCAAGGTCAGTAACTTTGATGTCGGGATTCGTCATCGCCTCCCAAGCGTATTTCCCACCTCGCTGCATAAGCAGTTGGTTATATACGTCTTGCGGCATGGAGGATGTCACGCTCTCCAATCGAAGATAAGCCCGTCCCTTATAGGAGAACGGACGCATATAACGTTGGCTGTCCGCAGACAAGGCTATCACACTCTTGTCTGTATTTTGGATACTGATATACGAAACTTCGAGTGTGGCAAATGGTTCAAAACGCCGGATGGCTTCCGCAATATCACGCTTCGTCTTGTCGCTCACTTCCTGCCCGATGATCTTTCCTTTGTCGGTCACACCGAACAACACCGTGCCACCTTCGCTGTTAAGGAAAGCGCAGAGCGTTTCCATGCCGCGCTCCAACTGCCCGGTGGTTTCCTTGAACTCCACCTGCCCGTTTTCCTTTTCGGCTATCAGTTGTTTTACTATATCGAGGTTGTCTATGTTCATATTCAATTCGTAACAATTGTACAAAGATAGCGTTTTTCGCTGAAATTCGGGGCAATAGCGCGCCGAAAACGCCCTTTTTCGTATAGATTTTACTCAAACGGGAGAACAGCATGATACCATTCTCCCGCTTATACCTGATTTTATCTTCTCATACGTTCCAGCTCTTCATCGCGCAGCATTCTCTCGTTCAGTTTCTCCTGCATCTTGTCGAGGAAATAGGTACGGCTTTCGTTTTTCCGACGTTTGATGTCGGTATAGAAGCGGTAGCAATCCTTCGACTCAATACCGAATATCTTGTAGAGAATCGGGGCGAGCTGTTTTAGCGGCATATTGCCGTTGTTGATACAGCCCATCTCGTCTATGCCGTAGATAAGTTCCACGAGGTCGATGGCGTTGCCCGTCCAAAGAAGGCTGGCGGTGGTTTCTGTTGCGTTGTTGGCGGATATTAGTGGTGGCACTTGGGGCGTGGCAAGGAATTTCTGCATCTTTCTTACGAAAGACAGAGCCTTGCTGACGTAGGCGGCAATCTCTCTTCTTTCTTCTGACAGATTACGCACCGGATGGTGCTGCAACTCGATTTCGATGTAGGCAAGCGCGATGACGGTAAGGTTCATGTCCATGCCGCCGTTGCACAGTTCTATTACTTGGGTGGCGAAAGCGTGTATGCTTTTTCCATATTGCAGTCTCCGGCTTCGTTTATCCGGCGGAAGAACTCGGTTTCCGCCAATAAAAAATAATTCATGTCCTGTCAATTTTGAAATTTTACACTCTGTTTTCGGTATGCGCACATGAATATAATTGGCAAAAAACGCGGCAGAAAACAAAAAATCCAACGCTCAATTTTACAAAGTGTTGTATTTCAGTGGTATAAAATTCAATATTTTTTCACAGGGACAAATTATCTCCGACTTAAATTGTTTGTAATCAGACATTTATTCTATTCTTGAAAATAAAAATGTATGCTTGCCGCACATTTTGGCTATCTTGCTTTTTTATCAAGGATGTAGATAATGCGGCATACACCGTTGGGAAAACTTTTCAAAGAGGAAAGCGTCCAGTGTTGCTCTGGCAGAGCCGACTTAAAAAAAATGTCGTCCGCTTCCGGATATGAAAGGAACGGTGTATAGTATGATTTCATCCACAGCGTGCATACGCAGTAGTCCGTTTATATAGTCTGCCGTGTCCGGTGTGGCTTCCGCGAGGTAACGGATGTTTGTGCCGTCTTTTCTCCATTCGTGCAGCATTGAAATGGAATAGTCTGGTGTCACGCGGTAAAGGGCGTTCTTCCTGATTTCATCAAGACCGCAACGGTCAAGGCACAAATCCTGATGTGCTTTATAATATAACTCTGAAGAAAGACATCCGTCCATCGTCAGTACGGCGAGAATCTGAACTTTACCCATAATCGTTACCTTTCATTAGGCAAGGGCAAAAAAGTAGCGTGCAATTCACACTACCTTCAAGCGATGGCTCTGGTAAAGCCTTTACGGAGAGTACGTGAATGCACGCTATGCGTAAGCATAGCATAAGCATCACGCAATCGTCTCCGTAGTTCCAATTTACCAGATTTTCGCTTGAAACGCCTTGCGGTCTTATCCTATATGTTGGCGGCGAAAAGCTCCTGCCAATCGCCGTTTTTCTCAAATGTTATGCAAAGATAGCCAAATTCAGTGAATTACAGGCTATGATTGCTTGAATTTATATTTAAGTCCATACTCTTCAAGTTTGCTGTATAGTGTTGTCCTGCCTATTCCGAGCAGTTCGGCGGCGACACTCCGGTTGCCGTTTGCCTGTTTCAACGCACGCAATATCCGCTCCTTATCCTCCGCGTCATTGCGCAGGGCGAAGTTGACAGTAGAGGTCGGTTTCGTCACGGCAAGTTCCAGATGCTCTTTCATGACAACACCTTCCTGCGCCTGCAATACAGCACCCATAACTTTCTGCCGAAGTTCCCGCACGTTGCCCGGCCATGCGTGTGTCAGCAACGCTTTACGTGCTTCGGAACTGAACCCGCTCACGCTACACTCCAGCTCTCTGTTTGCCATATCACGGAAGAACTCTGCCAGCGGCATGATGTCTTCCTGACAGTCACGCAACGGAGGAACGGTTATCCCGAAGTCGTGCAGGCGGTACAGAAGATCCTGCCGAAAACGCTTTTCACTCACTGCCGCTTCCAGATCCTCGTTGGTGGCGGCGATGATGCGGACATTGAAACTCCTGTCTGCCTTGTCTCCGACCGGGCGATACCGCCTCTCCTGTATGGCGCGGAGCAACATCTGTTGGGTTTCCAACGCGAGGTTTCCTACCTCGTCCAGAAACAGCGTGCCGCCTTCCGCCTCATGGAAATATCCTTTCTTGGCACAATCTGCTCCTGTAAACGCTCCCTTGACGTGTCCGAAGAAGGCCGAGGGCGCAAGCTCTTTGGTGAGTGAACCGCAGTCCACCGCCACGAATGGCTTGACTGCCCGCTTGCTCTTGTCGTGCAGGTGGTGGGCAATATGTTCCTTACCCGTGCCGTTCTCTCCGAATATCATCACGCTCATATCGGTAGCGGCTACCAGCCTTATACGGTGCATGATTTTCTGAAATGCGGAACCGTCACGGGCGAACACAGGCATACGGCGTTGTCCTGCCTGACGTTCTTTCAGTATGGAACGGATCAGGGGGACAAGTTTATCCTCCACAAGCTGTTTGGGAATATAGTCTATCGAGCCGAGTTTCATGCTTTCCACGGCGGTATTAACTTCGGCGTAGTCGGTCATAATGATGAAGGGCTGCATCTTTCCCTCCTTTCGCATCCAGCGCAAAAGGTCAATGCCGTTACCGTCAGGCAGGCGCAGGTCGGCAACCACGATGTCATTATCTGTCGCCTGTTGTAGATGTTTCTTCGCGGTTGAGAGGTGGTAAGCCTTCACGGTGCGGTAGCCCTCCCGCGCCAGCATGTTGCAGACAAACTCGCAGTACACGATATTGTCTTCTACCACAATTATTGTTGTCTTATCCATCTTCGTATTTTCTCCTTTCCTCTTCTGCCAACCGGATTATTTCCGCTCCCTTATCCAGCACGGCAGTCACGGCATGGCTTAACGCTTCACCATCCGGGAGTACATCGCCATGAAGCAATCTGTAAAGTACATTTAGCGGTTGGTCGGCACGTAGCACCTCCCACGAGCTGCGCAGGTGGTGTGTCAGGGAATCCAGCTTTTGCAGGTCTTTTTCTGTTGCCGCTTCCCGTATTGTCTGCATCTCTTTTTCAGTTTCCGTCATCAACTTTTCCAGCATAACGGCTTCATTGCCGTAAGACAGCAAAGCTGAAAAATCCGGTTTCCCGTCCGGTGTTTCTTTTATGGCACACCTGTCGGAAACCTCCATCAACTCCGATATGGAGAACGGCTTGAACAGGCATCCGGCAAAGCCTTTTGCCAATAGTTCCCCTTTGTTACAACTGCCCGAAGCGGTTGCCACAACCACCGGGATTGTTGGTGAATTGCCCACGTTGGACGAACGCAACAGTTCCAGTAATTCGAAACCGTTTATACCGGGCATATTCAAGTCTGTCAGCAACAGGCTGTATTCTTTCTGGCGTATCATTTCCATCAGTTCCGCAGCATCGGTGCAAGTGTCGCAGTGTATTCCTTCTTGGGAGTACATCTCTTTCAGCATCAGAAGTAATACCTCATCATTGTCAATGGCGACAACATCATGGAATTTATTGTTATGATAAACAGGTGTATTGCTTGTATATCCAAGCTGTTCTTCAGCTTCCTGCATAGAAATTTCAACTGTGAAACGACTGCCTTTCCCTTTCTTGCTGTCCAAACGGATTGTTCCGCCAAGCATCGACACAATATTACGCATTATGGCAAGCCCAAGCCCGAAACCCTCCTTTGCGGCGGCATTTGATAGACGTTCAAACGCACCGAACGCTTGTTTCTGTTCCTCTTCTGTCATGCCTGTACCTGTATCTTCAACGACCAGTGTCAGAACTCCATTATCATATTCAGTAATCAAAGAAACACCGCCTTCTTCTGTGAACTTGACTGCGTTTGACAGCAGGTTATTCCCGATTTGTATTATTCGCTCTTTGTCGGTCAATACAATGGCATCGTGTCCAGTCTTCACGGACAAGGACAACCCTTTGTTCACTGCAACAGGAATGAACTCCGTTTCAAGTGTGTGCGTGATTGCAGAAATCCGGCAGGGTGACAGACGGGGCTGTTCCTTGCCGTTGTCCAGGCGGAAGAAGTCAAGCAAAGTGTTGAGCATATCCCGCATACGGTCGGAGGATTGCAGTATATTTCGGATATATTGCCCATTATTACCGCTATTGCATTCTTTCCGCAAAAGTTCGGTATAGCCAGTTATTGCCGTCAGTGGTGTACGCAACTCATGGGTAATAGTATGTACCGCTTTCTTTCGGGAGGTTATGAGTACCTCATTTTGTTGCACGGACTGTTCCAATTGCTCGATCAAATCCGTTGTCTTGCGTTTGTATCGTTTAATGTTCTTTGCATCACGGTGTATGATGATATAGGAAATGACCAACAGCAAAAGAACAAATCCCATCAAGCCGCCTATCTGCATAAATGATTTTTTACGCATCGCTGTTATCTCGCTTTCTCTATTTTGTAAATCAGATTGTACCTTCTTTTCGATTTGGCAAATCAATCCTTGCAGTTGTCTGTTAAGTTCTGCATTACGGGCAGCAAGACTATCGGCTTGTTCTGACAATCGACGGCTCTGCGCTTTCTGTTCGTTGACCATGTTTCTATTGGATGAACGGAGCGTAGTCGTTGTTGTCGTTGGCTTCGTTCCCTCTTTTTTGCCAAAGATGCCCAAGAAACCTTTTCGTTTTGGCTTTTTGGACTGTTCCTGCACACTTTTCTGCACAATAACCGGAATTTGATTGGCTATCTTCTTGTTAATAGATTGTTGTTCATCCATTAACCGGACTATCTGGAACATCTGTCGTTCCTTATCCTCTAAAAGACTGCGCACACTATCGATGCGCTCTGCTGGATAGGTGGCCTTGAAACGGCAGAGCATACTGTCCATTGCCATACGCCGTGCATGGTAATGCTCGATATCTTTATCGTTCCATTCCAGTATTGTTTCACCCAATAGAGAAAATTTTATCATTTGAATATTGATATTGTTTATTTCTTTTCGGAGCTCGTCTATTTTTTTATTGCCAAGTTCTAATGCTTCTATCTCCTGCCATTCATAGAGGCTATTATATGCCATACATCCGATAAGAATGGAGATAAGTATATATCCCAACTGTATTGCCTTATAGAAATTTCCTGACCGCTCCATTATTTTGATGACATTGATTTTTGGAACATGAATAAAAGTTTATCTTTTTCGTTCATGCGGATATTATCAGAATAATCGCCTTTTGTTATTTGATACCCGCATGGCTTGACCATAAAAACGCCTAAGCCCTTAGTGTATGAACTTACTTCTGAGGCGTAGTCTTTACTTGTATTTAATGGAACTTTCCCTTTAATATGACACCACTCATTATTGCAACTGATGTCTTCAATCTCAGACATCATTTTTTGCAAATCTGTAATAGCTTTGGAACTTGCCGCTTGGGGTATCTGCAACTCAAAATAGAGCATCGGTTCGAGAATGTCCACACCTGACTGTTGCAAGGCCAGCCTGAAGACATAAGGGGTCAGCTGTCTGAAATCAGCAGGTGTACTTACCGGGCTATAATACTCGGCTTGAGTAAAAGTTACTTTCAGATCAGTCACTTCCCATCCATGTAAACCAGATTGGCAAGACATACGAATCCCTTCAAAAACGGCATTTTGAAAAGAATGGTTCAGATAACCATAGGAGATGTCACTTTCGATTTGCAACCCTGTCCCTAACGGCAAGGGTTCAAGCGTCAGCCCTATTGTGGCCCAGTAAGGGTTGGGTGGCACTTCGATCTGAATAATCTTATTGACCTTTTTTACAGGTCGTTCTTTGTAGATAGTCTTGATCTCATCAAAATGGACCTTTACGGAAAATCGTTCTTCCAGCAATGTCTGTATGATTTCCTTTTGTGTCAAACCATATAACGAGATTTCCAATTCATCACTATATGAGTTTATGGAAAAGGACAAAGACGGGTCTTCAATCCACAATGTATTCAGAGCGGATATCACCTTGCTTCTCTCTTCGGACCTGTCTGGCCGGACGGAGGATTTGAGAGCGGGATGCTGATGAGATAACCCTTGAATCAAACAAGGTTTAGTACCTAAATAATCTCCGATTCGAAAATCTTCCATATCTTCTACAATCGCGATATCATTGGCCCCCACTTCATCAACATTTATCTCTCTGCCCTGATAAATAGTCTTTAGATTTTTAATCTTGATGAATTTTTCCGAATCGTTGATTCTTACAATGTCTCGAAGTCTCAGACTTCCGTCAATTATTTTTAGAAAACTTCTTTTATGTCCTTTGGGGTCATGCTCTATCTTATAGAGATAAGCTGAAAGTCTGTTTGAGACTGATTCTGGAGGAAGTATAAAAGAAGAGATGGCGTCCAACAACTCATTGATACCGATATTGAACATTGCTGATCCATGTAGTACCGGATAGACTTTGGCTTTTGCCACAAGATCGATTATCGTATTCCAATAATCAGCCGGTGAAATTTCGCTATCCGCCAAATATCGTTCTAATATATTGTCGTCATGGTTGCATACAAATTCTTTGTATTCTTCCTTTATATATGTTTGGGAGCAAATCGGATAAACCAATCCATCGACAACAGTTTGCATAAACAGGACATCTTGAGACAGATTTGTTTTTATATCCAGATACAAACGCTCTAAATTCACACCGTCACGGTCAATTTTATTGATAAATATAATTGTCGGGATTTGCAGTTTTTGTAAAGTATTGAACAGCAACTTTGTTTGCGCTTGTATGCCTTCCTTTGCGGATAAGATGAGGACTGCTCCATCAAGCATTTTGAATGTCCGCTCCACTTCCGCAATAAAATCCATGTGTCCCGGAGTGTCAATGATATTGCATTTCACTCCATTCCAGATAATAGATGTCGTAGAAGCCCGAACAGTAATTCCTCTACGTTTCTCTATATCCATAGAGTCTGTTATGGTGTCACCATTATCCACACGGCCGCACTTTTCCGTTGCTCCACTGGCAAACAGCAGATTCTCGGTTACGGAAGTTTTTCCTGCATCAATGTGAGCAAGAATTCCTAAATTTATAATATTCATTTGGATTAAGCAATAATATACTACAATAGATGCATTGTCGAAACGCACCTTTTAATACCTCCTCGTAGCATGTGAGAACTACAGGATTACTAACTCGTATTAATATGTATATTATTACTGCCGCATAACGATTACAAAATTACACAAAAAAATATATCTAACAAAAGTGGGAGGATTTTTTAACTTTTTACCATAGACATTTTATTAGGGAAGCGTAGGTTCAACTGGTAAGTACAAATAAGTAGAAATGTTTGAACAACAACGTTTTAGGAAGTTGAAAAAAATCAAGTTTCTCTCTCGGTATAACGTTTATTTTGGCCAATATCTTCTTTAGTTTGGCATTTGAGTATTTCCCATTCGTGTTCTATTTAGCTCCTTATTATGAGTATGTAGCAAGTTGCTTATCAAATTCAGCCTCTTTGAGGGTCAAATATGGTTTTGCAAATGGTGACTGACAAGACATAAACAAGGTCAGCAGGATTTTTTACATAAATGGACATGAATGTATATAACCTAAAATAAGAATAAATTTTAATAAGGGCTGCCCAAAAAGAAAAAAAATGCAGTTGCCATCCTACAGATACTTGCAGAAAGGATAAAATTTACTTTTAGACCTTTTGGGATAGCCCTTATTAATACTTCAGATAAAATTCCTAAGGTTATATTTTCAATCCTTTGGACCGGGTTTCCTCCTTGGCATACAGCCCCGGATGCCCAGTTATGGTGTGATTGGCGATAATACTTTCCGATGGATTGCGTATTTGCGGTGATGTATCTTCGGGATATTGCCTGATACCGTTTCGCACACCTTTCGCTTCCGGTTTGACCTGTTGCCCTTCATGCTCCTTTTCGGTGATTTCGGGTGTAGGCGGCGCAAGTTCCAGCTGTATCTTGCGGTCAAGGGCGGCAAGTTCGGACTTCAACTGTTTCAGTTCTTCCTCCTTCTTCCACACCTTGCCTGCTATCTCCTGCAACTGCGGTATCTCACGTTCCAAGACCTCATTCTTCGCTTTATACTGGTCGATGATGGAGGGGATTCTCTCAATCGCGTTGAGGAAGTTGCGGGCGGCGGCCAACGGGTCAGCCAGCGCCAGATGCCCGTTGTTGTAGGTGTACTTGTAGTTCCCCTCGACCACGAAGCGGTTGTCGGTAAACTCCAATCCCTCTTTGAGTATCCTTTCGCTGACCACCTTTATCGGGAAACCGTAAAACTCTCCAACCTGCGTGTACAACCCTCCGGTCGTGGCATTCTTGGCTATCTCCTGCAAACGCTTTCCGATGACTTTCTCATCGGCGGAATCCACTCCGTCCACCTTTATTATATTAAGGTGATTGCCCTCCTTGTCGGTCTGCACCACAGAGAGGAAGCGGTTCCAGTCCTCCGTCATGGCATCTATGAAAGCTGTGTTGTTGCCCAGCTCGCGGGTCTTCGATTCCAGCTTGAACTCCGAATCACGCTTGCCCTTGTTGAACGACTTGCGTTCCCCTTCGAGCGAGGCGATACGTTTTTCCAGTTTCGCCTTGTCCAGCAGGTCGGTGTTGCCGGATAGCAACGCCATATATTCCGAGAAGTTCATGCCCGATTTCTCGTCCATTGCCCCCTCGTCGATGGTACGCGCTTCCATAGCACCGCTTTTAAGCTGGCTGATGAAAGTCTGCTTGCAGTGCAGGAGGTTGAACTTGTAACTGTCCAGTGATTTTTCCACCGCGTAGATTATTACGTCCACGTTGTTCCCGGCGAAATGCTTGGCTATCTCGTTGCCTGCTCTAACTCCCCGTCCGTCACGCTGTTGCAGGTCGGACGGTCGCCACGGCGTATCAAGATGATGAATTGCCACACACCGTTTCTGTGCGTTCACACCCGTTCCGAGCATGGAGGTGGAGCCGAACAGCACACGCACCGTCCCGGCGTTCATGGCATCTATCACCGCCTTCCGAGCCTTGTCGGTCTTGCACTCCTGAATGAAGCGCACCTCGCTTGGCGGTATGCCGTAGTCCTCCGTCAGTTTGCGCTTGATTTCCGAATAGACGTTCCACCCATCGCCCGGCTGGTAAGTCCCCAAGTCAGAGAAAACGAACTGCGTGCCTTTCTGCGCGTCGTATTTTTGATAATACTCCGCGATTATTTTGGCACAGTGGCTCGCCTTGTTGTCGGGGTGGTCTTCGTAATGCGGGTCTATCATGCGCATGTCGAGTGCCATCTTCCGGGCATAGTCCGTGGCGATAAGCATCTTCGCCTTTTCCTCCGTTTCCGAAAGCGGCAGTCTGCCCAACAGGGTGGCGTCGCCCGTCTTGGCGAATTGCATCAGCTTCTGTATGAAGTCCTCCTGCTCCGGCGTGGGCGGTATGTGGTGCAGTATCTCGTTTTTGTTGGGACGGTCCACGCCCACATCCTCCGCCGTGCGGTAGTCCGTGATTTCATTATAGAAGGCGGCAAGCTCCGGCACTTTGATGAAGTAGCGGAAACGCTCCTTCTGCACCACGTTGTTCGTCACGTTGAACTCAAAATCCGTTGTCTTCTTGGCAAATATCGCCGACCACGCATCAAAACATCGAATGTCCTGCCGTTCCAGCTCCTTCGGGCGCAGGTACTTGAACAGCAGGTACAGCTCAGTCAGCGAGTTGCTGATAGTCGTGCCGGAGAGGAAGGTCGCCCCCAAGTCCTTGCCCGTGCGCTCCTGTATGGTGCGGATAGCAAAGAGCATGTTCAGTGCCTTCTGGCTTCCCTCGCTGTTCCCCAATCCCGCCACACGGTCGTGGCGCGTGTTGAAAGTCAGATTCTTGAACTGGTGCGATTCATCAATGAAAATGTGGTCGATGCCCATCTGCTTGAAGTCCACCACGTCGTCCGTGCGTGACTTTATGGCGTGTTCCACCTTCTCCAATTTCGCTTCAAGGTTATGCTTGCGCTTCTCCAGACCTTTCAGCATCGCCCGCGATACGTTCTTTCCCTGCTGGCGCAGCACTTCGAGGTTTTCCTCCACCGTGTCAAGCTCCGCTTGCAGGATGCGCTGCTGCAACTCCGGCGACTGCGGTATCTTGCCGAACTGGTCGTGCGACATAATGACACAATCGTAGTCGTTGTTCTTGATGTTGTTGAAGAAACGCACGCGGTTGGCGGTCGAAAAGTCTTTCTCCGAAGCGTACAGAATCCTCGCGTTGGGATATGCCGCTTGATAGGTGGCGGCAATCTCCGCAACATTGGCTTTCAGCCCGATAATCATCGGCTTGTGCGCCAAGTTCAGACGCTTCATTTCATGCGCGGCGATGCACATTATCAGCGTCTTGCCGGTTCCAACCTCGTGGTCACAAATTCCGCCGCCGTTCTGTTTCAGCATCCAGACGCAATCCATCTGCGAGGGATAGACGCTCCTGATGCCCCGGCTTGCCAGCCCTTTCAGATTGAGGTCGGGAAAAGTCTGATGCGAGCCGTCATACTTCGGGCGCACGAAACAGTTGAACTTGCGGTTATACATCGTCGTCAGCCGCTCCTTGAACTGTGGCGACTGCTCTTCGAGCCATTCGGAGAAGCCGTTTCGTATCTCGTCAATCTTGGCGTTGGCGAGCTGTATTCCCTCGCTGTCGCGCACCTTGATGTCGTTGCCATGCTCGTCCCTGCCGATGGACTTCATCATGTCGGGACAGGTGTTGTGCAGGGCGTGTTTCAGAAGGTGCATGCCGTCATAGTTACGGTAATACCCCTTCACCAGAAACTCGTCCGTGATTTTCATGGTGCGGTAGCCGCACGCCACCGAAAACTCGTCCATGCTTGCAGAGTAGGCGATTTTCACCTCCGTGTCGAACAGCCGGCTCATGTAGGCGGCATAGACACCCGTCGGAATCCAGCGTTCCCCGAAATTGAAATCAAGGTCTTCAAAAGCGATGCGCGGCGGTTCGGCATCTTTCAGAGCCTCCAACGCCTGCTTCACCTCCGGCATACGTTCACTTTCGGGGTTTTCGCCCATCCAAGCCTCTATGCGTTCCGCTTTCTCTATCACGTTTCCGGCAATAAAGCGGTCCTTAATCTCGTAACCGGTTACGAGCGGATTGTAATAGATGCGCCCTTGCAGGGCTGTGAGCAAATCCTCCGCCGTACTGTCGGTTATCTCCCGCATATAGTCGAGATCGACAGTGCCGAACTTGTTGAGCGACGCGGACAGTGCTTCTTCGGGTGAGCCGACGTTGGCATGGCTCTCCACGGAGAAGGAAACGGGACGCTCGAAGATGTCCGCCTTGACAAACTTCCCGTTCTCCGCCCGTTCCAGCGAAAGGATGTCACGCCCGCCCGCGTCCATCATCACTAACTTCACGTTCTGCTTGGCGTTGAGGTTGCCGTAGCGCATGACAAACTCATCGTAACAGGTGTTTAGATGCTCTCGCCACGGGACATTTGCTTCATGCAGGTTCGATTCATAGCGGTACAGCCGCTCGTAGGCGTCACGGAGTAAAACATACTGTAACGCCTTCTCCTTCTGGTAGCCTTTCAGGTCGAGCGGCTGGAATGTCGCCCCGTATGGCGTGATGTCCTTCAGGTAGCCGATGTTATGACGCCCCCTGTCAGCCACCAGCGACCCTTCGCGCAGGTGCATCTCCGGCGTGCGGTGGTAGGCACGCGGCGAAAGGTCCACGACTTCTTCCTTCGGCTTCTCCGCTTCGATGTCGGGGAAAAGGGAGGTCGCCACCGCTTCCGGTGGGGTATCTGTAACGGCAGGTGCGGTGACTGCTTCCGGCTGTGTTTCCTCCTGCCGTGGTTGCTCACGGGGAGTGTCCGGCACGGCTTTCACTTCCATCTTTTCCGCCGCCGCTTGTTTCTCGTTATGCTGCCTTGCCAGTTCCCGAAGTTCCTTCCTGCGTTCCGGCGTCAAATCCATCATCATCTCGTAGAAGCCGTTGATGGGAGGATTGGTATCCCAGTCCAACGTGGCATAGATGTCGTCCGGGTCGGCAGGCTTGGCGGTGTTCTCCGTTTTAGCCTCCTTGTTCTCTGTTACAGTCTTAGGGGTGGTAGCCGTCGGCACAGCCGTAACATTTTGTGTGACATGCACCTGTGGCTTGGGTAGAACGCGCCTTGCCGAGCTTTCCTTTTTCGCCTCCTTTTTCTTTTTGGCGGTTTTCGGTTGTTGGCTGACTTCTTCCGTCATCCCCCAGAGATCGAGCAAGGATAGCTGCACACCGTCAGAATATTTCGGACGTGGCTCTATCTCCGGCTTTTCCTCTGTGGGTTGCGGTTTCTCCGTCGGAGTTTCCACCGCCTGCATCGAAGATGTTGTTTCCATCTTTATGGCAGTACGCTCCACCTCCTTTTGAACGGTAACTTTTTCTTCCGTTCCCGACTGCCGGATTGAACCCGAATACAGACGCATGGCGAGCCTGTAATGGAAATCCTCGTCGAGCATACGGTGCAAATCCCCGGCGATGCCTGCTGCCTTGCCCTCGTGCAGATAGACCATAGCGGGCTTCCCGTATGGGTCGGTGTCAAGTTTCGCCGTCGTATGCACGATGCGTTCCGGGTGGTGGATGAAATAGGCGTTGTCGGTCAGGTCGGTTTTCGTGTCCGTCTGTATTACGGTCATCAGCCGCTCGTCCTGCGACATTTCCTTCTTGCTGAGGTTCTTTTGCAGGACAATCAGGTCACTGCCCACTTCTGTCCCCGCGTTGTCCGTGAACAGGTTGTTGGGCAGGCGTATCGCGGATACCAGATCAGCCTTACTGAACAGCTCGTTACGCACGGAGGTCTTGGTGCTGTTCAATACCCCTTGCGAGGTGATGAACGCCACGATACCGCCGTCACGCACGGCATCCAGTCCTTTGAGAAAGAAATAGTTGTGGATGGCTTTCTGGGCGGAGCGTCTGCCGAATGAGTCGCTCCGCTGAAACTCAGGGTCGAACACGGCTATGTCTCCGAACGGAATGTTGGACACCGCCAAGTCGAAATAATTGTTGAACGGTCTTTCGATTTTCTCAAAACCGCAGGTGCGCGTTTTCTTGCCGGGATAGAGATGCCTCAGGATTGTACCCGTGAGCAGATCCTTCTCGAAAGCCATCACATCCGCATTGGGGTTGTGCCGCAGCATGGAATCCACGAACACGCCAACCCCCGCCGACGGTTCGAGCATACGGGCGGGGCGGACGCTGTAATCTGCCAGCACGTCCGCGATGGTGTCGGTTATCTCTTTGGGGGTGTAGAAAGCGGTCAGCACGGACGCTTTCAGCGAATCCACAAACCGCTTGTACTCTGTTTCGTCCTTGCTGTTCTCACGGATAAGCCTGTGCAACTCCACTGTCGGGGCGAACAGTTCGAGGTCGGATTTCGCCCACCGGACGGCATCCGTCAGTTCCTTTGCAGGGTTGAGGATACATTTCAGACCGCCGAAACCGCAGTACCTTTGAAGTATGGCACGCTCTTCGGTTGTCGCTGTCCTGTTTTCCCTGTCAAGGATGAATGCCGTCCGTATCGCCTCGATGTTGTCCCGCAGTTTCTGTTTGCGGTTAAACGCCATATTCCCCGATGTAAAGGACGGTTGCCCCCGTCAGCTCCGTGTAGAGCAGGTCGTAATCGGAAGACAGGGCGAAGTTGTCGTCCGAAAGGTCATAGACGGAGAACACGTTGCCGACAAGCGGCATGAGTTTCAGAATAAAGGCTTCTTGTTTCTCTTCCGGCACTTCGTCGAAAAACTCGCTCTCCACGACTTCACGGAGAATGGCGTACCGGGAATAGCGCAGCCCGCGCAGCAGCGTGTCCATCGCCTGCTCTTGCGCGCCATCGGCGGGATAGCCTTCGAGCCGCGCCTTTTCATACGTTTCGGCGGCACGGTCGGCCCGTTCCCGTATGAAAGCGGTGTCAGTCGCCTGTTCAAACTTGTTCGTGCGGAGGTAGTCCAGCAGGTACAGACCGTAATAGGAAAAGTCGGTCTGACCCTCGTTTTTCTTCTTGTTGTTCATTACTTTGGAGTTTATTGGATTGATATTTAACGGGATAATTGATTGGAAAAAGGAAGAAAAAGGCACTCGGTATCCCTCCGAGTGCCACCACTAAATCCAAAGTATGAGTGTAATCCGGTATCGAAGAACAATTCATTACTCTGAACAAGTGGCAAAGTTAGTGCAAATCGAAGACAATACGAAAAAAAACTTGTTTGTTTCTATTGTTGAGATGCAGCCTAACTTATCAAAAGTTAGTGATTATTTCCTTTTTTTCGGATAGGAAGACTTGCATTTCTTTTCCGGGAACACGAACGTCGTGTTATATTCCCCGTCAAAGGCGACTATGGCATCGAAGTTCTTGCCCTGCTTGCTCTTGAAGCCTTTGAGCGGCTTGGTGTGCCCGTCGGTGAGCAGGTCTTTGATTTCGTCGTCGGACAGGGTGCGTCCCGCTTTCTGCCGGAACACGGGCAGTCCGCACTCCGTGTTGTCGCAACGTACCACCTTGCCGTAGAACCGCATCCTGCCCGTGCCGCACTTGGGACACGCGCAGCCGGAATCACGGCTGCCGAAGAGCTTGTCGCACGAGAGCAGTTCGGAGGTGATTTCCCGTGTGTACGCCTCTATCTCCTTGCGGAAAGTGTCGGCGGGCAGTTCCCCGCGCTCGATACGTGCCAGTTCCTTTTCCCATTCGCCCGTCATGGCTACATCGGCGATGCGCATCGTCTTCACCACGGAATTGAGGGCGAGTCCCTTTTCGGTGGGAACAAGCGACTTCTTGCAGCGTTCCATGTAACCGCGCTTGAAAAGCGTTTCGATGATGGACGCTCGTGTGGCGGGAGTGCCGATGCCGCAGTCCTTCATCGCCTGCCGCAGCGCGTCGTCCTCAATTTCCTTGCCCGCTGTTTCCATTGCCGAGAGCAGGGTGGCTTCGGTATGCAGCGGCTTGGGTTTGGTCTTTCCTTCGGTGATGGAGGTGGCTTTCAGCGTGAGCGTGTCGCCATCCTGCCAGCCGGGGATGGTAGTTTCCTCCTTTTCCTCGCCATAGACGGCACGCCATCCGGCTTGCTTCACGACACTGCCTTTCACGGTGAACTCCACTCCGGCACATTCTGCCGTGACAGCAGTCACGTCCTTGACGCATTTTTCGGAGAATGCCTCTATCATTCGTCCGGCAATCATCTGATAAATGGTGCTGTCCTCTTTGGAGAGGAAGAGCGGTTTCTCTCCCGTGACGAGCAGGGCATGGTGGTCTGTTACCTTGCCGTCATCCACGCTACGGCGTGTCGGGATGGCTTTTGCCCGCACCTTGTCTTTCCATTCGGGCTGCGTGCCGATAAAGGCGAGTAGCTTGGGGATTTCAGCGAACACGTCTTCGGGGATGTAGCGGCTTCCCGTTCTCGGATAGGTTATCAACTTCTTCTCGTAGAGCTTCTGCGCGATTTCAAGCGTCTGTTCCGCCGTGAAGCCGTGCTTGGCGTTGGCTTCTTTTTGGAGCGTGGTCAGGTCGTACAGCAAGGGAGTTTCCTCCGTCTTCTCCTTACGCTCTGCTTTCGTTACCGTTGCGCTGCCTGCCGCCTTTACCTTATTATATAGCTCCGTTGCCGGTTCTTTCGACTTCCATTTCTCGGAGGATGAGAGTTTCACGACCTCGCCGTCGCAACCGTCTGTTGCGATATGGAGCTGCCAGAATGCTTCGGACGTAAAACGGCGGTTCTCCCAATAGCGTTCACACACCATCGCCAGCGTGGGTGTCTGCACACGCCCCACCGAATACGTGCCATGTCCGGCGGCTATGGATAACGCCTGAGTGCCGTTGATGCCCACGAGCCAGTCGGATTCGCTCCGCGCTTTGGCGGCGAGGTATAGGTTGTCGTACCTGCTGCCGTCTTCGAGGTTGCGCAGTCCCTCACGGATAGCCTTGTCGGTGAGCGAGCTGATCCACAGACGCACGAAAGGAGTGGTGCAACCCGTATAGTGGTAGAGGTAGCGGAAGATAAGCTCTCCCTCGCGTCCGGCATCGGTCGCCACGATGATTTGTTCGCTTGTGTCGAACAGTCTTTTGATGACTTTTATCTGCGACACCACGCCGCTGTCGGGCTTGTAACCTTTCTCCGTCCTGACCTGACGGGGGACGAGCGTGAATGTGTCGGGAATAATCGGGAGGTTGTCACGGACAAATCCGCGCACGCCGTAGCCGTCGGGCATGGCAAGCTGAACGAGGTGTCCGAATGCCCATGTCACGGCATAGCCGCCTCCTTCGAAATATCCTTCCTCTCTCTTTGTCGCGCCCACGATGCGGGCGATTTCACGTGCCACGGAGGGCTTTTCTGCAATGATTGTCTTCATGTTTTCTTGCTTTTTTGTTGATACTTTGGATTTTATTTTGGATTCAGTGGCGGACACGGGATTACATTTTCATGCCTTTGTTGTTCTTCTTTTTCGGCTTCTCCTGCTGCTGTTGCTGGCGGTCGTCCTTTGGGGCGGTCTGACCTTTCTGCAAAGGCTCTTTCAGGTTCTTTGTCGCCTCGTTGGTTTTGCCCTCGTTGTTCACCGCCACCTGTGTGCGGCTCTCGTTGGACGGGGCGACCTGCTGGGCGTTGTCGGGGTTCGTTTCGTAGCGGTACGGGCGGCCCTTCTCCGGGTTGAACTTGATATACATCGTGGCATGGAAGCCCTGCTTGTCGGTCACGTTCTCCAGTTTCACGGCTTTACCCGCCACGTAGTCGGCTTTCTGCTTGTCGGTGAAGTTCACGCCGCTCCATTTGCTGATGGGGCGGATGCTGCCGTCCTCGTTCATCCACGTGTTGCGGCGTTGCTCCTTCTTGGTCTGTGCGGCATTTTCCCCGCCTTGCGCCTGACTTTTCGAGGTGTCACCTTTGGCTTCCTGCGTCTGTGCGGTACGGGGCGACCTTCCGGTTCCCGGCACGAACTCCACGCCGCGCTGCTCCACGTTCACTTGAAGGGTGGTGACGAACTTCCTGCCGTCGTTGCGCTCGATGAGCTTGTCGCGCACGGGCAGTCCGGCGCGGAGCATGTCCTGCTCCTGTTTGGTGATTTCCGTCTTGCCGATGCGCTCCGGGATGCGCACCTTGTTTGCCGGAATGTCCGTGATTTCATTCGTCTTGCGGTCGATGCTGATGTAGGAGGGGATGATTTCGCCCGTTTCCCTGTCCACAATGTCCACGACCCTGCCGAGGTTGCCCGTTTCGCGCAGGTTCTTCCGGTCATCGTCGGAGAATTTGTGTTCCTTGTACTCATCTAACTTCTGCTCCTTGCGGATGAAGTGCGGCACGAGGCTGACATTTCCCTCGCCGTCCTTCTTGAAGGAGAGGCGGGCGTCCAGCTCGAATGATTCGCCGCCGAAGGTGGGCTTGACCTTTACCAAGTCGGACTTGCCGTAGTGGAGCATCTTCGTAAGGTCTCCGGACTTTTCAAGGTCGTCACGCTTCACGCCCCATCTGTCCTCCAGCTCCTGCCAGTTGATTTTGCTCTCGTTGATGGGTTGGTAGCCCTGTCTGCCCTGCGTCTGTTGCGGGCTTTCCTGCTGTTCTTTCTGTTGTTCCATGTTTTCCTGTTTTTGAGGTTCTTGTTTCTCTGTCTTTTGTGCCGCCATCTCTTCCTGCACCTGCTGTTGATAAGGGAAGGTGTCGATTTTGTGCGGTGCAAGGATTTGTTTGTTCTGGTACGGATGCTGAAGCAGGTCTTTCATCACGCCAAGCATGGAATCCACTTGGTCTGCCGCGATGCGGTAGAAACCGAAGCGGCTGGGTTCCTTGCACTGCCGGAAGAAGTTCTTGAAGAAGTTGTCCAGCACGTCGCCGTGTCGGTCGAATTGCAGGAAACTCTGCGCGTTCTCAGCTTTCGCAGGGGTACGCTTGGGTGTGTCGTCTGCATTCAGCCCGGCTACCACGCTGATCTCGCCCGTCTTCTCGTCACGGACTACCAGCACGTCCTTTTCGTCTTTTTTCTTTGCCATTTGAAAAATGTTTTAATGGGTTATTTATGAAAGAAATTATGGATACGAGCCTTGTAGAAGGCTATATCTTCTTTTTTGAAGTCCTTGATATGGTTGGAAAGGAATGTCAGCACATCCTCCTCGCTGTAATAGGTTTTCTTGCCCAGTGTCTTGTAGGGCAATGCGCCGACACTGCGGTAGCGTTGCAGTGTGCGCTTGCTTATCTGGAGCAGCATGCACAAATCCTGATTGTCGAAAAGGCGGATGCTTTCCGTGATAGTAGGCTGTTTCCCCTCAGCCTTCATCGCCAGCAGCAGTTCGTCCTGACGGTCGAGCCGTTCCATCAGCTTCTGCATCCAGCCCTCGAAGTTGTTTCGTGTGAGCAGTTCCATGACCTATGTCCTCCTTCCTTTTGGTTTGCCGCCAGTGCGCAGCGTGTGGTTGCGTTTCAATTCCTGCGGTGTCGCCGCGTCCTCGTTGACGGCACACGCTTCAAGCAGGCGGTCTATTTCCGACTGCCGGTAGCGGCATTTACCGCGAAGCACGACATAACCGATGCGTTGCTCGCTGCGCATACGCTGGAGGGTGCGGGTACTCACGTTAAGCAGGTGCGCCGCCTCGCGTGTGGTGAGCAACCTGTCGGGCGATGCCGCTTTCTTGTCGCCGGAGGCGGCACGGACGTGTGCCGCAATCTCCGCTATCTGTTCCGTCAATGACCGGAAGGCAGAACTTTCCATCGTTATCACTTTCATATTCAGTCCTTTATTTTTGTTTATTTTCATGAACATAGGCTGCGCCTCGGCATACCGTTCAAGCAAGTTTGACGCTCTACACTCGGCTTGCTCTATGTTTCTGCGACAAAATTCGGCAATAAACAAAAGGGGCTTTAACAACTCACTACGTGACTCACGTAAGATTTTTACGGAAGATGGCTCCGTAACCCGGTCAAACGGTGCAACAGGCAGCCTTTCAGCGGAAAACGGTACGTGTTAAGGGCTGCATCGTTACCTTTGCGGGCAAACCGATAATTGCATGAATATGGAAATAGTATCTATCGAGAAAAAGACTTTCGAGATGATGGTGGCGGCATTCGGCGCACTCTCGGAGAAGGTCGCCGCCCTAAGGCGCAAAAGCGACACGGGGCGCATGGAAAGATGGCTCACGGGCGAGGAGGTCTGCGGGCAGTTGAGAATAAGCCCGCGCACGTTGCAGACGCTGCGCGACAGGCGGCTTATCGGCTACTCGCAGATAAACCGCAGGTTCTATTACAAGCCGGAGGAGGTTAAGAGGTTGATACCGCTTATCGGCACGCTCTATTCGCACGGCAGATGATTTGATTTATTCACCCACTGAATCCGAAGTTATGATGAACGAGACCAACGATGTTTTTACGATGGAAGACGAGCCGATAGCCTCTGTGATGCAGGATATGCGCAAAGGCTCGAAATGGCTGTCTGTATTTCTGGAAAGTTACCGCCCTCCGCTGGACGGGGAACGTTACCTGACTGACGGTGAGGTGGCGGAACTGCTCCGTGTCAGCCGACGCACCTTGCAGGAATACCGCAACAACCGCGTGTTGTCCTTCATACTTTTGGGAGGGAAGGTGCTTTACCCGGAAACGGGGCTGCGCGAGGTGCTGGAAGCGAACTACCGCAAGCCGCTGGAGTGAGGCGGCCAACATGAAAAAGGAAACGGGCGACATTTTGTGGTGCTGCCCGTTTACTTTTTATATACTTGGGTGTTTTAATGACCTTAAAACCAGTTTTTTGATTGATCCAACCAATTTCTATCGTTAGAAATTCATATAGTTAATAAAAAGTTGTAACTTTGCATTTAACGCAATCTAAAAATTAATTGTAATGGCAATTTTAAACAACATTAAAAATGTACTATCAGAAAAAGGAGTTATGAGCAAATGGTTGGCAAAACAATTACAGAAAGATCCTGCAACAGTATCTAAATGGTGTAATAATCATTCTCAACCTGATTTGTACACATTTGTTCGTATTGCAAATTTGCTTGATGTTGATGTTCATGAACTTATTTGTCATACAAAAAAATAGTATCTAAAGGAATATAGATGTTTCACCATTTTTAAGCATGTAAATAAAGTGTATGAGCAATAAAATTTGGAATTTTGATATATTAGTTGATGATTGTTTTGTTAATTTTAATACAAAAAAGCAAGAAATAAATCCAGATCATAATGACAGGTTATTATCAGTTGCTAATGGCTTTGAAGATGGCAGTTGGAGATATCGTCAATTCAAAGAATTTGTTTTCAGTAATATTGCAGAAACAGCTTTGTCTGCACAAGAACGAGAGAAATTAATAGATAATGATTACGGTAGGCTTATTGAGGCTGCCAAACATTTACGACTTGTTGACAAAGAGCAGAATGGAAAGGGAAGTGAAATAGCGGAAATTATTCTATATGGCATAATGAAGAACCATTATAAAGCCTTATCTGCAATACCTAAAATTTTTTATAAACAGAATGATAATGATAATGCAAAGGGCTCTGATTCTGTACACATTGTAATTGACCCAAATGGAGGCTTTCAACTTTGGTTAGGAGAAGCTAAATTTTATAATTCTCTTGAGGATGCGCGATTATACGAACCAATAAATTCTGTTGAACAAATGTTGCGCAAACCTATTATGAAAAAGGAATGCGGAATAATGACCAATCTCAATGAACTTGATAAACAAATTGAAAACCAAACATTACTTAAAAAGATAAAAGAATGTTTCGATGAGAATACTTCCATTGACGAAATAAAACCCAAACTACATATACCTATTCTTTTATTACATGAATGCCAGATAACAGCAAGTACTACTGAAATGAGTGATGAGTATAAAAATAGTATTATTTCTTTTCATAGAGATCGTGCTCATTCGTTTTTTAAGAAGCAGATCAACAAGCTTAGTTCTGTTCATAAGTATTCGGAAATAAACTTTCATTTGATTCTTTTTCCTGTTCCTGATAAAACAAAAATAGTAAACTGGTTTATTTCACAAGCAAAAAATCTCAAAAATGATGCAGACGAATGATATATATAATACATGTTTAGATATAAGTAATGTTCTAAATGCTGGTGATATAAGTAATGCAAGATCCAAAGTAATTACATTACTTCATGAGATTAATGGTACTAACAATAATTCATATATGGAATTAGTCAACCATCTTATTCGTGAAGTGGGGCTTTTACCGTATATTGATACATATACTGCATCTTGGGAAGATCGGTTTGTATGTGAAGTTTTTAAAGTTAATATTGGAGAAAGAAAACCTTGTGTCTTACATACTGCTCAATCACAGGTATTAAAGAAGTTATTAGAAGGGAAAAGCGTTGCGGTGAGTGCTCCTACAAGTTTTGGTAAAAGTTTTGTTATTGATGCATTTATTGCGATTAAACAACCAATTAATGTTGTAATATTAGTACCTACGGTTGCTCTTGCAGATGAAACAAGAAGACGAATTTGCCGAAAATTCTCTCATCAATATAAAATAATTACAACAACAGATGTAGAACTTGCGGAGAAAAACATATTGGTATTTCCGCAAGAAAGAGCTTTTGCCTA
Source organism: Alistipes sp. AF48-12 (assembly GCF_003477565.1). Classification (NCBI taxonomy): domain Bacteria; kingdom Pseudomonadati; phylum Bacteroidota; class Bacteroidia; order Bacteroidales; family Rikenellaceae; genus Alistipes; species Alistipes sp. AF48-12. Next base: position 1,210 of record NZ_QUDJ01000021.1, on the reverse strand, counting down.
TATAGATAAACTTCCTTCAATTGATATTCTAATCGTTGATGAGTTTTATAAGGCAAGTACAAATTTTGATCTTGAAAGAAGCTCCACTTTACTCAGTTCAATGGTAGAACTCGGAAAGAAAGCTAAACAAAGATATTATCTTGCCCCAAATATCCATGAAATAGAAGAAAATGTATTCACTGAAGGGATGACATTTCTGCGTATGGATTTTAAGACCGTTGTAACGCATGCATGGCGGTTATATAAAAGCAGACCAAAGAATGAAGATAAACAGAGTTTTAAGACACGTAAACTTATTGAATTAATAAATACAGGTATAGGTAAAGCTTTGATATATACCGGCACATATAAGGGAATTGAAGAAGTAACAACAATTCTTAACAGAAATTTATATAATAAAGACTCTGAACTGCTTGCTAATTTTTCTGATTGGCTGGAATGCAATTATGGAGAAAAGTATATTCTTAAAGATTTAGTCAAACATGGTATTGGTATTCATAATGGTCAGCTACATCGTTCTCTTAGTCAAATTCAAATAAAACTATTTGAAGAACAGAATGGGTTAGATTATTTGGTATCGACCTCGTCTATAATTGAAGGAGTAAATACTCAAGCAGAGAGTGTCGTTTTATGGTCAAATAAGAACGGGGCTCATAAGATTGATTATTTTACCTTTCGCAACATCATTGGACGCGCAGGCAGAATGTTTCGTTATTTTGTAGGTCGTGTCTATATGCTTGAAGAGCCACCAAGTCAAGAAAATACTAAATTGAGATTAGAGTTTCCTGATGATGTAGTAAAAAAACTTGATGGAAATGACCCCGGTATAAAATTGAATAATGAACAATATGTAAAAATTCAACGATATCAAGATGAAATGATAGAACTTCTTGGAACGGATATTTGGCATAGAATTGAAAGAATACCACAAATCAGAAGTTGTAAACCATCAATGTTAAAGATAATTGCGGAAAAATTGAAAACTGATTCCAATTGGCCAACAAATTGCGATGCTTTACAAAACAATAATACATGGGAATGGAGGGATGCTTTAGGAGATATCATAGAAATTTTGGAATATCATCGAAAAGGACATTTACGGTATTATGCATGTGCATGTAGTAATGGATGGAAAATGACTATAAAAGAGCTATATAACACAGTAAAAGATTATGGTATTACATATGAGGATATATTTACATTTGAAGAT
>NZ_QUDJ01000020.1:0-45994 GCF_003477565.1 Alistipes sp. AF48-12 | reverse complement strand
AAAACTTAAAAGAACAAGGAATAGAAGAAAATGTATTTGTTCAAAAGTTTGTGAAATGATATATCGAAAGGAAGATATGTCTAAACTACTAACATTCTTACAAAAAACATTTCAAAATTAAAATACTTAATGATTATTTCGGAAAAATCCGATGAAGCCGCCAACTTCATTGGATTTTCCGCTTTTCATACATTCGGGATTGTTCCCGTGTCTATCACGCCACCGTCCCTGCAATGCTCAATGCTACCGGGCGTAAACCCCATGCTCCCAATTGCGATGTGGCTAATATAGTCCGCATACTCCTGACCTTGAAAATTCCTTCCCGTAAGGTTTCTGAAAATCATCTTTATGCTTATGCCGTCGTTGCTGTGCAAGATGATTTTTCCGTTCTGTCTGATTGCTTCCATGATTAAAACTTGTTTTTGTAAATTGTATCACAGATTGGAACTTGGGCTTTTTGCTACTTTTGTGCCGCCCACTGCTCACTGACAAAAGTAGCGGGCGGCGATTTTACCGCCCGTTCCTCTTCTTAAAAGCGTGTGTAAAGTCCCGTCACCATCGTGAACATTTCCTCCAGCATATCAAAATAGATACCCTCGTGTACGGCAATGTCCTTCGTCCTGCACTCGAATGTCTTTTTGCTGAATGTCCTGCGGTAGAAGCGCATATTGTAGAGATCTGCCCCCGCATCATAGATGATGTCAAGGCGGTTGGCACTTGTCTTGTTCCTTGCAAGGCTCATCCGTAAGCCGTTGCCCATATTGATGTAATCTCGGCTACCTGTCATGGCGGTAAAGCGTTTTCCACCTATCTGCTGTAATATCGTCTGTGCTATCATATTCGTTGTTTTTAGGGTTTTAAGTGCTGGCGGTGCGGACACCGCCAACTTGTTCAAAATTCTCGCATCTCGGCAATGGGTGTCTGCCGTTGCAGCCACTCCTTCACACACTCCATATTGTACTCGCTCGTGATGACTGCCGTATGGCTGTCGGTGGCGGTGAAACGTGTGCTTTCGTAATCATCTATCCACCTTTGAGGGTGTCCGTTCCCCACGCTTGGGCATCGTCAAAGATACCGTCCAATGCCGCGATAGGTTCGCTGAATTTGACTATCAGCGTTTGATAGGTCGTGTTCATCGGTTGCCCTCCTTTCCCTGCTTTGCGTTCAGCCACTTGTTCCTTGCGGTTCGGCACTCGTCCAATGTGGGTTTGACACAAGTGAACAGTTCTCCGTCCGTATGGCGGTAGTCGTACTGCACAAGTGTCCGCTTGCGTCTGCCGATACCCGATTGGAAACGCTCATATTTCTCCGTCCCTGCTTCCGTACAGGTGCTTACTCCGTTGATGGTCATTCGTGTTGCCATAATGTTGCTTTTTAGATGATTAAAAATGTACTGACAGAACTCTGTTCTTCATCACTATTTCGGGGTTGCTCGTGTAGCGTTGGTGCAGGTAGAAATGGTGAGAGCCGAAGCCGTAAAGGAAAAACTTGTCAAGTTCGTGCTTCTCGGCAAACTCCTTTACGCTCTTTCTTAATCCCTCCTCACTTGTTGAGAGAGTGAGGAGATTTACAAATTCAAGGAACAAGGTGGGGATTTTATCGTCCCACACACAAATCATGCTTTCGATTCTTACTTCCATATCAATGTTGTTTTAGGGTTTATGCTATGCCGCTTTCATCCGCTCACGGATAAGGTTGGCGTTCTTGTTCACAAGGTCTATGATGCGCTCGTGGTATTCGGTGTCTTGGTTGTACTTGCCGTGGCACTGCACCACCTTGAGTGTCCGCAAATCCACCTCTACGGTTTCAATTATCTCACCGCCAATCCTTGCCGAGAGTATGAGGGTGTCGGCTTTCTTGTAGTATTCACTGCCGAACACGCAGATGTTCTGTGCCTTGCCCTCGCTGTAATACTCGTCTATGCTTTCAAGTACCTTGACGATTATTTCCTCGTCAGTGATTACCAATCCGAAGAATTTGGATTTGTTGGCAATGAAATCCTCCGCATCTTTTTCCCTTTGCAGTTGCCGCTGTTGTTCACGCTCACGCCTTTCAATCTCCCAGCGGCGGCGTTGTTCGGCCCGTTCCTTCTCGTGTATGGCTTCAATCTTTCGAGTTGCGTTGTCGTGTGCCGCCATGAAATCTTCGGGGCAGATGTTCTTCGGGTTGCGGAGGTCTTGACCGAGTTTGTTGAGCATACGCAGATAGTCGCACCACATGGAGAAGTTGTCTATCCGATACTTGTGACGCTTGGCAATCAGATATGATGCCCAGCATTCATCGGCAGTACGGGCATTGAAAAGAAAGTGTTTCATGACCTCAATCTCATCGCCTTTCATAAGGGTTTCAATTCTTGGGTCTGAAAGCAAGGCTTTGAAAAGACGCACGGGGGAAATGCCGTGGAAATCGCCCTTGAAGCCGTTGCGTCTGAGTTGGGGTAATACCCTCATCTTAGGATATGCACAGCTTCTTGCCACAACATCATCGTATAGGCTGTTGTGCGGTCTTATCTCCATCGCGCTGCACAATGCCCATACATCGCAGTAATAGAATGTGAAGCCACGGAGCAACGCCATGTCCGTAACCTTACCGTCGGGTGAAATCCAACGCTGCACAACCTCGTGGCAATAGAAGTGCATCGGCTCGCCTTTCCTGCTCTCGCATCTGACCTGCGCCACACGGATTACCTGATAGCCTTTGCAGGTGGTTATCACGCTGAAATACTGCGTTTCCTTGTAGATACGTTTGCGTGTGTCCTGCACTTTGAGTTTGGCATAGCATTTGGGGCAGGTACAGCCTTCAAGGGTGTCGCACAGTACGCTGTTGCTGTACCACTCGTGACCGCAGTCGGAGCAGGTAATGTTCCCTTTCTTGGTGCGGTAGCCGATATGTTCAATACAGTGGCGGTATGCCCAATCTATTTGTGTCGCTGATATGGGGCGAAGGTTGGCTGAAAGTCTTGCCACCTTTTTCTGTATCTTGGTCTTCGGTTTCATAAGCCTAAATCAAATAATGAGGGTTGGGATTGGGTTACTTTTCTCGCTGGCGGTCTGTTGCGGTTTTGCAACTTGCGGAGTTCCTCCTCTTGGTATCTGCGAGCTGCGTTCTGACGTGCCTCCGCCTTTTCCTCTTCCGTGAGTTCCACAACATGGTTCACCACCACTTGGCAGTTCATAGGTTTGCCCACCTCTATCTCGTTTTCCTCATAGTAGTGGATGGCTTGCCCGAATATCTCTCCGTCCGTGAAGCCGCTGCAACCGCTTTTCTGCACATAGTTCAGAATGTGGGTCACGCACTCGTCTATGTTTTTGGCAGGGTTGCGGTACTTCTTCGCAAAGAGCGTATCTTCCTCCGCCCGCTGTTCCAGATACATTTGTATCGTTCTTTTGAAATGGTCTGTTCCTTTCATATCGCTGTCGTTTTTAGATTGTCTGTTTAAGTCTCTCTCTCCAATAGGTCGGCTCTACCTCGCTGAGAAGGAAGTCCATGAAGTCCCTCCGTGTGTCCTTGTTCAGTTCGTGGTACAATCTTCGGAAAGTTTCAAAATTACCGTTGATGTACGTTTCCACCATATACACGAAGATGTTGTCCACCTCGTAATATCTGCACTGCTGCGCTACCGTCTTGCTGTTTCTCTTTGCCATGTCGGTAAGGGTTAAAGGGTGAATAACCAAAGGATGAAGCCGAAGTAGGCAATGGTGGAAAGGATAGCCACGATTACACCTATCGCCACTCGGAACACTCCGTTTATAATCTCTCTGATGATGTCCCAAAGGATGCCGAACACCCCGAAGGCGGTGCGCATCATCAAGCCGCATATCGCCAACCCGATGTATTGCGCCACTTGTCTGAAATTTGCCGTTGCCGTCATATCTTCGCTGTTTTTGATTTTTTTGTTTTTTATGCGGATTCAAGAGCTGAGGGAGTTGAGTTTCAAACTATCTTATCTGCCTCTCGTTTATCCGACATTTTTTTTATGCGTCTTTCTGTCGCATCGGTCGTTTTCGTTTCGGGTGCTTGAAAAGGTAGGGATTAGGGAATGCAAGGTTTTCGGGGAAATACTACCCGAAGGGCTGGAGATTTCCGCAGAAAACAGGAGGCTTGACCTTGCTTTCCCGTCCAATCCCGGAATTACCTTTGCGCCCTGAACGAAAATGACTGACTGATGCGGCTCACTGAAAGGCGCAAAATGGAGGTAAACGAAACCAGAGGCAGATTGGGTAGAAAAAACTTCAGGGGAAAATCCGTAAAAAAGGAATCACCAAAAGGAAAAAGACATCACCGGAAGCGTGAAAAGGGCAAACCACAACAAAGGGAGTATGATTGTTTTCCGATCCGACGGGACTTGTCCAGCCGGGTGGCAACAATCATTCTTCCCGGATTGCCCGCTGTGTGTGGCCGCTTGTTTCATTTATGGGGCAGGCTGACACTCTCTGCATTCACTTTCCGCTTCCGGCACAAAAAACAGCTAAAAAAGAAAAATCATCTGGTAGCCCGTAAAAGCACCTCTTGGCATAGACGCAAAAGAAAGGGGCATTGCTTCATCAGTCTAAACATCGTTTAGGCGTGAGGCAATGCCCTTTTCTCTGGCTATGCGGTAGTCGGCACACGTTTGTTCTAAACTCGTTTTGGGCAATGGTGTTCCGACGAACAATACCGCTTTTACGGAAAAACTAATGAATGAGGTGATAAAAAATCCGGGAGTTTATATCAAAATCTCGGATAAAATAGCTACTTTTGCATACAAAGAGTTCTTTGAAGGTTACGCGACGCGCAGAAGGATAATGCAGTAGATAACTAACTAAATCGTAACCTATTACTATCAAGAGCAATTAACCTACGCTCATTTTCAATAAATTACACTCTTTTCGTAACTTCACGCTGCAATTTTACTGTTTTTGGCAGCCATGTATATGGCCGGTTGCGGTTCGGGATCGAATACGAAAACAGCCGAAGCCGTACCTATGACGGTAGACAGCCTGCTCGCCGTAGCCGGCGACAGGATAGGCGATAGCGTAGTCGTCGAAGGATTCTGCAAAACGATCTGTAAAAAATGCGGTCGCAAGTTGTTCCTGACCGGGGACGATTCGACGAAAACACTACGCATCGAGTCCGGGGAATCGATCGGTATGTTCGATGCCGGGGCGGTACATGCGATCGTTCGCGTCGAAGGCCGCATCATGGAGCAGCGCATCGACGAGGATTACCTACAGCAGTGGGCCGACCAGGCCGCCGAACGGTGCGAGAGCGCCGCTGCCGCCGAGCAAGAAACTGCCCAGGCCGATTTCGGTCGGTTACAAACGCGGCTCGACAAATACCGCGCGCGCATAGCCGAACGTAACAAGAAAGAGGGTAAAAACTACCTTTCCGTTTATTATATCGAAGCGGATAGGTACGAAATTCAGTAATTATGCCCGAACGCAAAATCATGTCCCGCATCCGGCGCTGGAGCCGTGCGGTGCACCGCGACTTGTCATTCTTTTTCGGGGGGATCGTGCTGATCTACGCGATATCGGGATTTACGCTCAACCATAAACACGACTTCAACGCCGAATACGCGATCCGCCAACACCGCTTCCGTACCGAAGGAACGTTCCCGAAAAGCGAACACGACTACACGAAGAATTACGTGTTGTCGATACTCGAGCCGCTGGGCGAGGCCACAGCATACACGAAGCACTATTTTCCGGATTCAACCCATATGAAAGCGTTTATCCGAGGCGGGTCGTCGCTGGTGGTCGACATGCGTACCGGCGAGGCCGTCTACGAATCGGTTAAAAAGCGTCCGCTGTTGAGCGTTATGAACCGTCTGCATTACAATCCGGGCCGCTGGTGGACCGTGTTTTCCGACGTGTTCGCCGGATCGCTCGTACTGATTACGCTAACGGGCCTCGTGATGGTGCATGGCGGCAAGGGCCTTTGGGGCCGGGGAGGAATCGAGCTGGTGGCAGGCATTCTGTTTCCGCTTTTGTTTATCGTTTTTTCATAGGTTTAGAGTGACGAGCATTCATTCGATAGGCGCCGATCCCCCATCGGAAATACGGTGTTTTCCGGCTCGAAACTTCCGGCCGATCCCGATACCAAATACAGGAAACGGGCTCTTCCAGAAATTACGTTCGATCCGCGGGGTGAGACGACCGTCAAACCCGTTGGGTGCATCATCGCCCGGATCGACGTCGTTATGCTGGACGCTCCCGTGGTACTGGGCAGGATGTACGTCAACCTGATCCCCGTACTCCCCATTCCTTGACCGCGAATCGCTGCGTCGAGACAATAGCGTTTTCAATCGAGGAATCGCAAAATGAACCGCAAACATGACGTATCTTCGCAAACTCGAAAGAACATGCTATCGAAGGGAACGGACTCTCGGTCCGCCTGTTCGCAGGAATACCGGTGACGAATCATCCGTCTGCATCTCCGCCGTTTGCCGCGCCGGGCGGATTGATCCGTTTCCGTCTGCATCGTCCGAACTATACGTCGCCGTTTTCGTCTTGCGGACACAGCAAACAGGCCATTTGCGACAGGACGTTGCGTTTCCATTCCCGTATGAAGACGGAGAACTGCTCTTTGTCTTCGAGCAGCAGCGTCGTCACCAGATTTTTCATCAGGAACGGGAAGGTCAGTTGCGAATAGAGCGTCAGAAAAACGATCCGGGACGGGACGGGACGGAGGATTCCTTCCCGCATCGCCGTTTTGAGCGCATTCTGGATATCGAGGATATACTTGTCGATCTTCAGTTCCCGGGCTGCTTCTATAAGATGATTCACGTCGCGTTGAATCTCCCCTATCATGAAATACGGCAGATCGGGATTGTTCAGAAACAGAGCGACGTATTCGTCGATAATTCGGTCGAGCCGTTCCATAAAAGGAATATCGCGTATCAGAATATCATGGATGCGCGGAATCACTTCCTGTAGGATGTCGCCGTAGATCGCCCGGAAGAGCCGCTCCTTGGTCCGGAAGTAGTAATGCAACGCCGGACGCGTAATGCCTACCGCCGCCGCGATGTCGCTCATGCTGGTATTGACGTACCCTTTTTCGATGAAAAGCCGGTGGGCGCACGCGATGACGTTCTGTTCGATATTTCCCGCAGGTTTCATAGCAAAGTTAGTTTTCAAGGTTATTGACAAAAAGTAAAAGCCGGTTCATAATATTCACGTCGCTAACGCTTCCGTCGAAGTCGAGCGACAGCAGGTTCATCTGCGGGTAAAGCCCGCGTATGCGTTTCTCCACGCCCTTCGAGACGATGTGATTGGCGATGCAGCCGAACGGTTGCAGGCTGACGACGTTCCGAACGCCGTGCCGGGCGAACATCGCCACCTCGCCGGGCAGCAGCCACCCCTCGCCGAACTGCGCGTTCAGCGATATGACCTCGGAAGCCGCTTCGGCACTCTCATACACGTTGCCGATCGGTTGAAAGTAGGGAAATTTCGAAGCGATGCCGTTGAAACGACCGATGAGCCGTTGCATACGCCCGGCTCCTTGCCGAAGCAGCCAGCCGGGAATCCGCGAGGAATCCAGTCCCGAACGATTTCGGATTTCGCGGTTGACGAACCCCTGCATGAAAAAATCGGTCAATATGGGCGATACCGCTTCGATCCGACGATCGGTCAGCCAATCGATCAATCCTTTTTGGGCGAAAGGATTGAATTTTAGGAATATCTCACCCACGATACCGACCTTCGGCCGTTCGATGGGACGGCATTTGCGGGAAAACGCTTCAACGGCGAAGCCCAGCGTTTCGGCAAAGGCATCCAGAATATTGCTTTCGGATTCGGATTCCAGAATCATTTTCGCGTCTTCCAGATACCAGTCGCGCAGCGAGGCCGCTTCGCCGGGCTCGGTTTCGCGCACGGCCGTAGCGTAATAGAGGCGCGCCAGGCAATCGGTGAACAGAACGGCTCCGATGGCACCGCGAAACACGCGCAGCCACGGAATACGGAACCCCGGCTGGGTCGTTTGCAGACCGCTGCCCGGCGATACGGATATAACCGGCACGTCGGCGAAACCGGCATTGACGAGCCCTTTGCGGATCAGGGCGATGTAGTTGCTGGCGCGGCATTGTCCGCCGGTCTGGGTGATGGCCACGGCCGTTTCGGTCGGGTCGTGCCGGCCCGACTGGAGCGCGTTCACGATGTCGCCCACGATCAGCGTCGCCGGATAACAGATTTCGTTGTTGGCATACCGCAATCCCGATTCTACCGAGGCTTGCGTACTCATGGGTAGGTTCTCGGCTTCGTATCCGGCACGTTTCAGCAGCGCCGGAATAAGCGGCGAAATAAACGGCGTAAAGAACGGAACGAGGATTTTCCGCTTGCGGTCCCGCTCGCCGAAATCGGGCGTCGTCACGAACGGCCGCGGCGCGGCCTGCGAAGCGTGCCCGAGTTTCAGGCTCTCGATCAGCGAGCGGATACGCAACTTCAGCGACCCGGTATTGCTCACGTCGTCGATTTTCAGCAGCGTGAGGCTTTTCCCGTGCCGTCCCAACAGGTCGCGCACTTCGTCGGTCAGCAGAGCGTCCGGGCCGCAGCCGAAAGAGGTCAGTTCGACGAACTGCACGTTCCGATCCTGCCGGCTCGCCCATGCGGCAGCCCGGAGAATGCGGTTGGCGTAGGCCCATTGCGCCACATAATGAGTGTCGGCGGTCGAAATATTTTCGCCGCGCACGATATCGTCCGTAATGACGTCGACGCCCATCCCCGCGACCATCTCCGCGATTTTATGCTGGATGAGCGGATCGGCATGGTAGGGCCGGCCGGCTACGAGAAGCGTCAGCCGGCCCGCATCGCGGCTGCGGCGCAGAATCCCGCCGTTAAGCTCCCTAAGCTGCCGAGCAAAAGCGCGCTGTTCGTCGAGCGCCCGCCGGAAAGCCGTCCGGATCTTCCGGCGCGCTACGCCCAGCGAAACGAGATAGTCGGAGCACTGGCGGTAGAGTCGCTTTTCGTTACGGAACGAAACGGTCGGCGAGTCGAGCGGGATCGAAAGATTGTCGACGCTCCGCACGACATCCGAATACCCGGCCACGATCGGACAACTGTAACTGTTGATCTCTTTGCCGTCCGGTTGTTCGTATACGACATAAGGCATCAGAATGCGGTCTACGCCCTTTTCGACGAGATCGCTGATATGGGCATGGACGAGTTTGGCCGGAAAACAGATGTTGTCGGACATCACGCGGCGCACGTTATGTTCGTAGGTTCGCATGTTCGAAGGGTCGGACAGCACGACGGAAATACCGCAGTCGCTGAGCAACGTATGCCAGAAAGGATACTCCTCGTAGGTATTCAGGCAACGGGGAATGCCGACGACCGGACACCCTTCCCGGAAACCGGAGCGGTCGAAAAGCAGGCGCAATTTCTCGGCATAAGCGTTTTCGCCCTGCACGTCGCAGGAACCTTTATTGGAAAAATGACGCTCGCACTTGTTTCCCGAATAGTAGGTGTTGCCGCCTGAGAAACGATAGCGCGTCACCATGCATCGGTTCTCGCAGCCACGGCATTGCAGCATGTCCGAAGTGCAGGAAGCCGTTTCGAGCAGTTGTCCGAGGGACACGCCGGACGACCGAAGCCTTCCGGCATAGAGCGCGCAGCCGAAAGCGCCCATCATCTCCGGACGGTCGCTGCGGAAAACCTCGCGCCCGGTCAGCCGTTCGAAAGCCCGCACCACGGCGTCGTTGCGCATCGTGCCGCCCTGCACGACGATCCGGCCGCCCATCTCGTCGGCCGAACGGAGCTTCAGCACTTTGTAAAGGCAGTTCTTTACGACCGAGTAAGAAAGCCCGGCGGCGATATCGGCCATCGAAGCTCCCTCGCGCAGCATCTGCTTCACGCGGGAGTTCATAAAAACGGTGCAGCGCGTCCCCAGGTCGCAGGGATGGGAGGCGGTGCACGCCTGCGCCGCGAACTCCCCGACCCCGGAGCCGAGGCTCCTGGCGAAGGTTTCGATGAACGAACCGCAGCCCGACGAACAAGCTTCGTTGATCTCCATGCGCGTTACGGCGCCGTGCTCGACGAAAATGGCCTTCATGTCTTGTCCGCCGATGTCGAGGATAAACGACACGTCGGGCGTTATCTCTTTGGCGGCAAGGTAATGCGCAATGGTCTCGATGACGCCCGCGTCGAGTCCGAGGCCGCTTTGATGAGATCCTCGCCGTAGCCCGTTACGCAACTGCCCTCCACGACCGGATCGGCGCCCGCCGTCCGGCAGGCAGCGAGCAACTCGCGCAATCCCTGCCCGACCGCAGCGATCGGGTTGCCGTTGTTGGGCGCATAGTGGGTGAAAAGCAGTTGCTGCCGGTCGTCGAACGCCGCGATCTTCGTCGTCGTGGAACCGGAGTCGATGCCGAGCGTTATCCCGACCCGGCCCGACGGAATCGGCACGGAGCGGAAAGTCCCGGTGTTCCGCTGCCGCCGCCAAGCGGTATGCGCTTCTTCATTTTCGAAGATGGCGGGAAGCGCCTTGTACGTGCGGTCGCCCCGCGTCGTATTCGCAGCGATGACAGCGAGCCATTCGTCCGTCGTGCGAAGCGAAGCATCGGTTCCGGAGAGCGCCGTACCCCATGCCGGCAACAGTTGGGCATCGGCGGGGCAGATCGTTTGCGTTCCGTCCAGATGCAGGTACTCCGCAAACGCCTTACGCAACGACGGGAGGAATGCCAGCGGCCCGCCGCAAAAAAGTACCGGAGCCTCGATGTCGCAGCCATGCGACAGCGTTACGACGGTCTGCACCGCCACGGCGTGGAAAATCGAAGCGGCGATCTCCTCCCGGCTCACGTTTTTGGCCAACAGGTTCTGGATGTCCGTTTTGGCGAAAACGCCGCACCGCGAGGCAATCGGATGAATGCGGACGGCCCGCTGCGCCAGACGGTCGAGTCCGGCGGGCGTCGTGTCGAGCAGGAGCGCCATCTGGTCGACAAAGGCCCCCGTACCGCCGGCGCAATTGCTGTTCATGCGCATGTCCGGCGTTTCGCCTTTCAGAAAAACGACTTTGGCGTCCTCGCCGCCGATGTCGATGAGGGTCGTCGCCTGCGGATGGTAACGCCGGACATAGGCCGTCGAAGCCACGACCTCCTGAACGAAAGGGATCTGCGTGCGCTCCGCGATGCCCAGCCCGACCGAACCGGTAATCGTCAAACCGAACAATTCGTCCCCGAACCGCTCGCCCAGCTCCGAAAAGACGACGGAAAGAGTTTCCCGAATACGGGCATTGTGACGAACATAGGTCGAAAAACAAATGTTGTCGTGGTCGTCCAATACGACGACCTTGAGCGTCGTGGAACCCACATCAAGACCTATTCTATTGTGTTTCATAACAAAACAATATTTCACCAACACTGTCTGACTATAATGTCAGACACAAATGTAAACAAAAATTCCGACATGGTTAATCGGGATGAAAATTATTTGCAATTTTTTTCAACGTCCGGTTGTCCGATCGGTCATTCCTAAAATTTATACCAACGGAAGACCAATACAAAAAAGATACCCGCCGCAAATGCAGCGGGTATCCCCCGTTTTCAGGCAATGCCAGAAACCTCCTTCGGTAAAACTCTAAAATTCGATTCTTTTGGCCTGCCCGATGTGTTCGAGATTGACCGATGCGTACGGATCGCCGGCGGCTTCGGCTTTCCGGAGAAATTTTTCGGCCGTGTCGTAATCCCCTTTCATCATGTAGCATACGCCTATGTAGTTGAATGCCGCAGGATTCTCCTGCTGACCTTCCAGTTCTTTCAAAGCGGCTTCGTAGTCTCCTTCGACCATGTGCCGCATAGCCCTGTTGATCCGCGTAACCCCGATGTTTTCAGGACTGTCCGGGTCAATCCACGTGGTGCGGCCGTGCTCGTCCGTAACCGCCGTAGCGACGGAAGCCGTCCGGTCGATGTCGTAGTAGACCTGCAAATATCCGGCATTCCGCAGGGCAGGATAAAAATTCTTCAGCATGTAGGCATACGGCTTTCCGTCGGCAAGCTGTTTCAATTTGGTCTTGCGCTCTTCCTGCTCGATGGTGTAGGCATCGATGATGTCGAGCACCTCCTGCCGGTACTCCATATCCGACTCGGCGACCATTTTACGCAAACCGTCCCAATCCTCGCGCCCGTTGTAAAGTTCGAACAGGCTCTCGTCGCGCGGCATGTCGAGGTTCTTCAGCAGGTAATCCCGGAACGACTCCGCACGCCTTTGCGCGAGCGCCGTGTTGCCGGCCAGCGTACCTTCCGGCGAAGCGTATCCGGCTATCATGATCCGTTTGAGCGACGCATTCGGATCTTCGTGGATAAGCTGGAACGCTTTCCCCACTGCGCCGAGCAACTCCTTGTTGCCGGGAATATCCATATCGATTACGTGCGACCCTACGGTAAACCGGATTACGGCCGTCCCTTTGTCGCGTTCGTTGAACAGGATGTCGTAACGGTTGGGATAATCCTCGACAGGATGCAGAAACGGATTCTCCAGGGAATATTTTTCGAGTTCGGTGAGCCGGTATTCGAGCGGCTCGCTGTTGTAAGCCGGCACGATCTCGTAATAGAGCAGCTTGTCCGCGGCGAGCGTCCGGGCCGGTTTCGTATCTTCGGAGCAACACCCGACCACGGTTTCGCCGAGCGACAGCGACACCGTATTCATCCAGGATTGATACGGAACGAGCGCTTTATAGCCGACCTTCGCAGGAGTATCCTTTCTTTTTAAGACATAGCCTTTGCCGCCGGTCGCTCTATTGCGGGTATCGTACAGGCTGCGCCGGTTGCCGGTTACGACGATCTGCTCGAGCGCCAGCCTGTCGGCCCCGTTGTAGAGCACGGGCGTCATCACGACCCGATAGTTCGGACGCAACTTTTCGATATTCACATCGAACGACACCTCCACCTCTTCGTTTACCTTACGCACCTTTGTATTCTCTACGGTCCATGTTCCCGGCGCCGCAGCCCAAAGGTCGGCTGCGAAAAACAGGGACAAGATTATAATTAGCGATCTTTTCATCAGACGTTCGGATTATATCAGTTAATTATGAATATCAGGTTAACGCCCAACTTGGTCGGGCCGAAATAGTTTTTGGTTCCGGATTCGAGCCGGGGACTACAGTCGCGGCACCCGTACTTGTCGTAGTCGAAACGGACGTATCCGACGCCGACGGTGGCCTCGATGCTCCACTTCCGCGCGAGCATCCACTGGTAACCGTAACTGAATCCGCCTCCGACGTACCAGCCGTCGTAACGGTGTTCCTTACCGTCCCGGGCCAGGCCGAACGGCAGTTTCACCTTCGAAATATTGTACTCTCCGCCGAGCAGGTGTACGCCGAAAAAGTGCCCGTTGAAACGTTCGCACAACCAGTAACGGAACTCGGGCTGCACCAGCCAGTGCTTGAACATTTTGCCGTCGTTCTTCTCGAACGGATTGTAATTACCCGATATATCGAGGGTCGTCGCCCGTCCCAGCCCCAGCTCGACGCCGAGGTTCGGCGTCGCCAGTACGTCGTAAACGACATTGTTCTTCACAGCGACTTTCTGAGCGCCGGTCGAAGCCGTCATCGCGGCAAAGGCGAGCAGAAGAATAACTTTTTTCATCATGACTTTTCTTTCGTTTATGGACCGGCCGCCCCCGCGGGCGGCCGGCTTTGTGAATACTGATAAACAGAGGTTGCGTTCGTCGTTACTCTGCGCGCAGCGTAATCGTGCTGGACGGTTCCCGCATGATCCTCTTCAACGTACGCGTAGCCCTGCGGTCGCTGCTTTCATGGATCTCGAACAGCATCAGGTGATCGAGACGCGTCCCGGGAATCATATACCACTGGCGCCATCCGTGTGCGAGCCCGCTGCCGATCTCTTCCGCTTCGATCTTACCCGTCTTGCCCTGGTTATTCGGATCGTGGTTGTCGTGCCTCAGCGCGAAAGCGCTCACCACGTACAATTCCTTGCCGTTACCCAGGTTCGTCGCATGGTTCGCCCGCTTGAATTGCCTGCGCAGGAACTCCGTGCTTACCAGGTAATACTCATAGGTCAACGTAGTGTACACGTTCGGATCGTCATGGTACAACTGTACCGTACGGGTCGTCGTAGCCTCTTCGAGATCGATCGCGGTCACCTTGAAGCTCACCGTCTGCAATCCCGGTTTGGCCGGAGTGTAATAGTAGTATCCGCCGCCGTCGTCGCTGAACCCGGTCATGTCCGACGGAGCCAGGCTCGGCGTGTAAAACAACACGAGATCCTGCCGCGCGAACGCGTCTTCGGACATATAGAAGGTTATCAGCGCCTCCTGACCGATGCCGTATCCCACGCAGTTTTGCAGATAAGCGGAATGGTGTCCGTTGATCGATACGAGCGTCAGCGCAGGCCCGACATACGCGGTTTTGAAGATCGGGTTCTCGATAGTCACCAATTCGCCGCCATGATCCCTCGAATTCTGGAAATCGACGGTCTGCTGTCCCGCTCCGGTCGCCATATAAATATAGCTGATGCTGCCGTCCGGGTTCGATTCGATCTGCAGGCTGTTCCGGCTCGCATTGGTCGGCTCCAAATTCCGGGCCGTAATTACGCATCGCAGCGGGAAATAGGCGGCCGGAATATCATCGGAGATGTCGAACGTAAGCGTTTTCGAATCGCCTCTGCTGACGCCGGAAGGCATCCCCACCGGGTCGAACGTAAACTTCTCGCATGAAATGACGGTCACGATCCTCGACAGGGCGCCGGCGGAAATACGGATTTCCGCCTTTTTGAAACCGTCGTCGACGACCCGGACGTCGGCGTACACCTTACCCGAACCCCGGTCGACGTACAGGTTGCTCAGTATCCCTTCCTCGTCGGACAGCACCAGCGGGTTGCGGATATCGCCGTTGGTCACGACGTTGCTCTTCTCATACTTGACGTCGAGTTCGAGCCGCTGCGTCGCGGAACCGTCCCCCGGATTGGTAAGGATATTGACGATCGGATTGACCGTCAGCCGGTCGGAACCGTCCGATATCTCGGGAGATTCTTTGATGATCTCCGCGTAAATGTTGTTGATCGGCGGCGCGTCGATCGCGCTTTCAACGCTTCCGGAACCGATATTTCCCGGGATATAGTCCATGATCCTTATCCTGAAATGGGTATTGCGAACGATCGGATAAAGATTGAGTTCGCTGTCGATCAACTCGATTTTGTAATACTTTTTATAATCGCCGCCGGCGTGAAGTATCACGAAAGTCTCGTCATTGTAGCCGTTGTCGCTCTCGAACATGTATTTAGGCTCGAGATCCAGCGTCGTCGGTTTATCGGCGCACATGCCCGCATCGGCCGGAACGGTGGCCCGGTCGGCCGACCACTCGAACGGTTCCGCAATGCCCGGACTGAACGGAGCGATCGTTCCGCGGGTCGCATAGTTATAAAGCGCGAACCCTTCGACGGTAAACTGCTCGCGTTGCCCCTGGGCCATCAGATCCAGCAGATTCTGGTCGATCTCTACGGTCACCTTGGCTTGGTTGCGCAGCAGCCTCACCTGCGGGGGAGCATTGAAATTATCGACGGTCTTGCGGTCCCACAGCACCCAGGTATCCGATTCGAGATCCGGCACGAGGGTTCTCTCGTCTTTGCCGAGCGAGCCCCGCTCGTCGAACGCGCTCCAGTCGTAATTGGCTATGAAATGCACGATACGCGTACTGCCCGACACCTTCGCCTTGAACGTACCGCCCTGCAGGTCGGATGCGACCGAGCGGCCGAGGAACCGGCCGTCGGCATCGAATTGCAGTAGACTGATATCGTTTACCGTACTCTCGGCCGATTTGGTACGAACGACCGTATAATCGGGAACCGAATAAGAAAATTCCAGATCGGCCTCCCCGCTTACCGGCATGGAAACCGGTTCCGTTTCGGACTTCATGCAGGAAGCGAGAACCGCGATCAGCAAAAACGGCAGCGACAATTTATAAAATCTTGTTTTCATCACTTTACCTTAATTATTTCATTTGTCGTTAAAAAGGCTACAACGGACGGTCTATATCCCTTACGCATCGCACTTCCGCACTGCTGGCACTCTCCCCGTCGGTACCCCCGGACGGATTGAGGATACGGAACGCCGCATTGCTCGCCGGATCGGCCGTCCAGTAGCGGTGTCTGTCGGTAATGTCCTTGATTTCGCATTTGCTCACATTTTGCAGGACATCGAGCAACAGCATCTCGGCATAGGTCGGCATGCGCCAGTTTTTATAGGTCACTCCGTCCGTATCGGTCTCGGAGTAGTTCTTGCACCGGCTCACGGCGGCCCAGAAATCGACCCGATCGGTCGAAGACGACACTCTCGACGCGAACATGAAGTTCGGAGAGATCATCCACCGGTTACTCGCGGAAGGATCGGTATAACCGTTCTTATCCAGAGCGGGATAGCCTACCTGGCAATAACCGTACGCCATTTCCTGGCGGCCGTCGTTCACCGGATTGTAAGGATGGGGACCGGTATACAGTTTTCCGGTCAGCTCCTGGTAATACCCGCGGATGTGGGCGTCTCCCCAACTGCCCCTGGTCGGAACGTCGGGCATCGGAATCGTTCGCAGGTCGGCCTGTTTGATATTGACCGTATACATGTTTCGGTTTTTGTTCCCGTCCACGTCCTGCGACAAGATATGGCCGATCCAGATCGGCGGATACTGCGTAACCCGGACGCTCTGGACGATGTGGTCGCCGTTCTCCACGTCGAACGTAATCACCCTCGGAACGAAATTGTCCGGAATCGGGCTGTAAATCGTAATCGCCCCGTTGTGCACGAACGGATCGCGCGTAACGCTCACCCCCGTCGAGGAAACCTCGGCGCCTTCGACGAAAACTTTCAGGTTCCGCACCTCCACATTGTCCGAAGAGGATTGGAATCCCGTAACATAGGTATCTATGTTGTTCATCACGATGTCCTGCTCGTCGATGTAGAGGTACATGATGTTTTTGATCCACACTTCGATGTTATTGGTCGTCCAGTCCACCACCTGATAATCAACGTTTTCCAACAGGACGGCTTCCGGAGCGCTGGCTCCCCCGTCGCCGTCGATATGCGCCTTAATATTGTAAATGTAGTTGCGGCGGAGTTTGTAAAGGTGAGCCGGGTCGCCCCCGTCGGCCGAAAGGCGGTAGTTCACGGGGATCTTGTAATAGCTGCTTTCCGTCGCGGACGCCTTCTTTATAGGCACGTTCAGGTAGATGAAAGTCTCATCGGCCACCGCGGCGTTCCAGTCGTTGGCATACGAATAAAGGATGATCTGGTTCGGCTCGCCCGACACCAGGTCGGCGCCCGTATAGGATGCGGTAGTCGCCAGCGCGGGCGTATGAACGTCCCCGGTTTCCAGCACCCTGGCGTCGGACGCGTAGTTGACCAGTTTTTTGGTCACCTGTCCCGCCGGCTGGTAATCGGCGCCGTAACTGAGGTTCACCCGGATCTTGGCAACGCCCCTTTTGAGCGACACGTCGATGTTCTTATTGGCTTTCGTACCGTCGTTGAGTACCGTCGCGATCGACTTACCGTCCATCAGCAGATCGGTCTGCACCGCATCGGGATTCAGAGCCTGAGCAACGACCGCCGCTTTCAGCTCCGCGAGGGACATCGCCCCTGCGGCGGCCGTACCCGCATTCGCCACGACATAAACCGAATACCCGGTATTTTCCGCGAATGCGCTCCGGTTCTTCGAAATGCCGTACCGGGTCATTCCGTCGACCGGCACGATGCGTTGGTAATGGGCGCAGGCGTCTTCTCCCTCTTTGTAGATAAATACGTCGAGGGTCGAAATCTTATTTTCGTTCAGCGCCTTCTCTCCGTCTTCGGTCGCCTTCGTCCCCCCCTCTACCGGCAGCAAGACCTGAAGCGTCAGGTTATTGCCGTCCGGGGCGGAGCCGTCCGGATCTTTCTGGCACGATGCGGCGAAGAGCAGGACGGCCAGCGAAAAGATCGATCGTATGATATGCTTTGAAATCATGACTCTATTATTGTATTTGTTTGATCAGAATGTCGGTTTCGGTTCCCGGGTATTTCCGGCCTTCGGCAAAGCTGCCTCCCGCGTTATCGGGATTGATCTTCGCTTTTTTACCGTCGATCGAGATATAGAACTGCGTCTCGCGTTCGACGTTCGGGGTAAAACTCTTGGCCGGCACGATCCGTACCGAGTAGGAATCGGCCCGGGTTATCCCCTGCGAAACGTAGCCGCCTTCGGACAGCAGCTTGAAATCGTGCCCGTTGGTCAGGTTGGCCGCCCATACCGCTCCGTCGGGAGCCGTGAGCTTAAAATCGTAGGTAGCCGGGGCGGACTGCGAAACCTGTCCGTAATTCGCTCCGTAATCCACTCCCGAAAAGGCGAACGCGAGTTCGTCGTAAGTAATCGAAGAAAGCTCCGTGTCCCATTTCAGGACGTCCACGCGCAGGAACAACAGGTCGTTCGGCGCTCCGACAACCGCTTTGACCCGGTAAATCCGGTTGCGTTCCAAGTCGTAAAATCCCGCGGTATTCTTCAGATCGCCGCGATAAGTTACCGGGGCCCCGTTGACTTTCACATTCACCAACAGGTACGGGGTAGACGCGTCGTCCGGCGCGGCTCCCGACGGATCTTCTTCGCCGGAAATATTCTGATAACTGTAAAACGACTTTTCGGCGTCGGACGGTTTCAGCGCCGCATAGTCCGCATCGTCCGGAACCACATCGAGGTATCCCGTCGCAGCGGGCGTATAGGTCTCCGTCCGGCGAATATCGCCTCCCGGCATCGCCTTGCTCTGATACTGGACGTTGCTGCGAACGACCTGGTTACGGAATTCGATCGAGGTCAGTTCCACGAGGTCGTCCGTCAATTCCGCCGACTTGAAAACATGCATGTCGACGCGTCCGACGAGTCTCTCCATTTCGACCGAAGCGTTGACGGCAGTTCCCGACATCGTCGTCGCCGTTTTGCCGATCATTGCGATGTCATCCGCCGAGAAAGACGAGGAAACTATTTCCAACGCATCGAGCGTCGATTTGGGCGTATTCTCGTCGATGGTCACCGCCTGTCCGTTCGCCGTAAAGTTTTTTCCGGCATAGTTGGCGACGGCATAGATCGCTTTCTTGTCTTTGGTCACCCTGACCGACCGGACATAGCTGTTCGCAGCCGATTCCGGCGTAAAATCCGTTACCAACTCGGAAAATTCCAGATCGCCGTTGTCATGGTTGAATATGTACACGGCCAGACTGGTAAATTCGTCTTCGCCGGCGAGGGCGAGATCGCCGTTTCCGTTGCGGGTAAGAAGGGACAATGCCAGGCTGGCGTCCATTCCCGCCGGATCGTCCCCGGCAGTCTTGCTGCACGACAGCATCTGCACGGAGACGGCGAACAACAGAATGATTCTGGCTATCTTATACTTTTGCATGGATTCCTATTTTTGTATCGGATCGATGTCCTCTTCCTCCCAGGGAGCGACTTCTACCGAAGTATTGTTAAACCGGAAGCGTATGGCTATTTCCGCCTCGTCCTTGTCTTCGACGGAGATAGCGTGCTCGTTCATAAAATCCGCCAGTTCGACGGTTTTATAGCAAATCTCGCCGCCGCTGTTCGACAGTTTTAGCCGTATGTCGTTATCGTTCAAAAAACGAAAGGCGTTTACGCGTGCAACATAGTCCCCCGTTTCCGCATCGTATGCGAGCTGAGCGCGGTAAACGCTTTTCAGAGCCGAGGCGCTCGCTCCGTCGAAACCCATCTGCGGATGCAGGTTCACGATATCCACCTCGATCGGCGCCGTTGCGCGGGTGGCGGGCGCCGCCGCCCCCGTAACATGCACGTGCAGCGGAATGTGTGCCTGATCGAACAGCAATTCTTCGTCCCTGAACTGACTTTGCACGACCGTTATCTTTTTGGTCGCGAAGTACACCCGGTCGTTTTCATGGTGTATAATGGGATCTCCCGCATAGTACGCGGCCGATCCCAGCACGGCCTTCGACAGTTGCTCGGCATCGTGTATTTCCGTCCCGTCGGTCAGGTTCGTCCATGCCACCAGGGAGTAATTTCCATCGGGCAGATTCAGGTTCACACCCTTGTGTGCCTGTAAGTCGGCGCCGCTTTGGGTGCGCCTCGCGACCAGGTTTCCGTCGCTGTCGTAGACGAACAGGGTCACGTTGTCCGATTTTTCGAGGAAGCGGCATTGTCCCGGAACGTCGCCGTAATAGTAAAACGATATCCGCGTACGCTCGCAGTCCAATCCGGAGCCGTCGTCGCGGATACACCCCGATAGTGCAAAAACCCAAAACAGGACAATTATGTAATTGTATCCTTTCATTTCACTCAGTCGATTAGCTGTATCTTTTTCGTAAAAAGGGGGGAGGCCCGTCCTCCCCCCGCATTCAGTTAAAGGATTACTACAACTGCTGGAACTCGGGATCGATGTTCTCTTCCTGCCAGTCGGCGATAGTAATGGTAAGGGTGATGTTATACGCGACCGGATTGAGATCGGTGTGCATGAACTGAGGTTTGATCTCGATGTTCACGTTGTAGATCTTACCCGCTTCGAACGTTACGTTCCCCGAGGCGGTCGTATAATTCACCACGTTGGCAAACTTGGACAGCGGCAGCAATCTCGGATTGTAGGCGTCTTCGTCGGCGCTCGTAATACTGGTCGCCGCTACGTTGGCCAGGCTGAAGTGCAGATACGGAGTCTGTCCGGGGAAGAAGTTGAACGCGAAACACTTCTTGGCGTCGGGATCGGTCGGATCGTTGAATTCGTCCAGGTCGTAAGCCGCATACACGCCGGAGCTCCACTGATTATAGCTTGCATAGGTCGCTTCGTCCGTTTGGGCGGCGTCCGAGCCGAAAAGCCATTTACCCTCGGTCGCTCTTTCGAAAGCGGTCGTATTGGTCATCAGCGACGCAGCCACGGCCGCTCCGTTGTATTGCTTGTAGAAGTTGTTGAAGTAAACTCCCAGCAGATCGCCGGTCAGACCTTCCCACTCTACGAGAGCCGATTTTCCGTTGGAAGTGTTGGTCACCGTTTCGCTTCCGCTCTCGACGAAGGATACCTTTTTAACCTGGATACGGGCCATCACCGGTTCGATCTTAACGGTGCCGGTAAACGTATACACGTTCTCGTCGTTCACATTCTCTACGTTCACGTCGAATGCCGACAGCGCCCCTGTCCCGGCAAAAAGCACCTTGGAACCTTGTTGCTGGCTGTAAGCGGCCGCAACGGTCACTTTGTCGCCCACCCCGCCGGTAACGTAAGTTTCCAATCCTTTTTTATAATTGCCGTAAACGGCCAGGTCGGAGGCTTCGGTTCCCACATTCGGAATGAGGAGTCCCACATCGGTCAGCTTGTCCCAATCCGAATCGGCTGTCAGGTCTTTGTCGACCTCTACTTTTTTCAAAATCGTACCCGCCGAGTTCGTTACGAAAATGGCGATGTTGTCTACGTCGGCCGTCTTCGAAAGCGGATCCACCGGGCCGGCCGCTTTCGTCTGGACGCCGCCCATGGAGATTACGACGTGCTTCTCTCCGGCGGGAGCGGACGGGCCGCCCGGGTCGGTGTCTTTGGAACACGAGGCAAGTATGCCTAAACTCAAAAACGCTGCAAAAAAATAATTGAATGTTTTCATGATAAAAAGTAAATTAATTAGAGTTTCACACAATCGGTTATTTCGGTCGAAAATCAAACATCGCAATCACGGTCGTCGAATCGGCAGTTCCGACATATGTCCGGATGTTTCAAGTTCGGTTTCATGTCCGATCAATTTTTCATACACTCATAATACAACCATTCGAGGGCAATATATAGATACGTTTACGCCTTTTTATCAACCAATTACGCAACAAAACCGATTCTCAAACTCCGATTCCGAAACAATTTTCCGAGACCGTTTTCGCCGTTTCGAAATGCGAAAACGACAAGGCCGCGATCTACCGTTTATCATGTCCGCCGAAACGCATATCGCAACTCCCGTCCGGCAGAACGGTCGGACGGGAACGGCTCGGATACGCAGAAAAAGAAACCGGAATACAGCGGGATCGCAACCCCGCCGTTTTACGGCCGGACGCGGGGAAGCATGACCGCACGAATTTCAAAATGTTAATTATTATTACCATATTTGCGGAATAAATATAAAATCACCTATCGCAGGAATGAATAAAGATTTAACCCGGAACGCCTCTGATAATAAAGATCGGGAATCGACCGAACGAACATCCCGCGAAAACGGGCCCGTTACGGTGGAACTGCTCGAAGCGCTCCGCGACGGGGATCACGAGGCCTACAAGACCGTATACCTGCATTACCGGGGCCCGATCGAGAACTTTCTATATAAATTGCTACGCTCCCGCGAAGAAGCCGAGGAAATCGCGCAGCACGTATTTATGACCCTGTGGGAGAGGCGGGCCGAGTTGGATCCTTCCAAAAATATCCGTACCCTACTCTATACGATCGCACGGAATGCGGTGGTCAATTTGTTCAAACGCCAGCGGGTTTTCGAGAAATACCAGAAAATGCAGGACTCCGGCGAACAGGATCTTCTGACAGGCGAAGACCTGTTGATCGCGCAGGAAAAAGAACTACTCATAGAGCTGGCCGTCAAGAACATGCCTCCGATGCGCCGGAAAATATTCGAAATGAGCCGACAGCAGAACCTCTCGCACGAAGAGATCGCGCAGCACCTCGACACGTCCAAACACAATGTCGCGAACCACCTGTCGCAAGCCCTGAAAAAAATCAAGCGCACGCTCAAATAGTCAATTCCCGCCGCAACCGGCCGGGATCGCCCCGTGCATCGCAAAAACCAGAACAACGCGCCGTTCTGACGAATCCGATTCTACTTTTGTATAAAACAGCTCTTTGATTGTATTATAATCATAACGGTCGTACGCTCCGTCCGGCATACCCGTTCCGCAATACGATTTCAAAAAATAATTCAAATAGATACTCCAGCATATCCGAACGACTGTATTTATGAACACCGACCCGCAAAAAACGATCCAGGAGATCATCGACCTGTACCTCGACGAAGAGCATCCCGACGAACATATCCAGGAGCAGTTCCGCGCCTGGCTTGCCGGCGACGGCCACCGGAAAGAGAAATACGAGGCCCTGGAAAAAGCGTTCGAAAGAGAAGTCCGGTTCGATCCGGCCCCGAGCCGCAAAATACTGGACTCGTACCGGGAAATGACCGGCGCGGCGCGAGGCGCCGGCGTAGAACGCTCCCGGTCGCGAAAAAGAACGGCCCTGCGCATCGCCGCGGCGGTAGTTCCGGCACTGATCGCCGCCGCGACGATCTTATACCTGCTGAATCAACGCCTCAGCGAACATTTCGACGTGACCGTCCTGTCCGACGTGACCGAATCGACGGAGCGCGGAACGCAAAAACACATCATTCTGCCCGACGGTTCGCAGGCATGGATAAACAGCGGCAGCAGCATCGGATACTGCGACGATTTTGGATCGAAACGCACGGTTTACCTCGACGGAGAGGCGTATTTCATCGTGAAGGCCTCCGTACAGCAGCCGTTCACGGTGAAAACGGAAAACATGACCGCCGTGGCGACGGAAGCCCAATTCAACGTCAAGGCCTACTGCGACAGCGCGGCCTGCGAGATCGTCGTAGCGGAAGGTTCCCTCGACGCCTTCTGCGGCGGGCAAACCTATCGCCTGGCAGACAATACGCACATCCGGATGGACAACCGGTCGCAGCGCGTCACCGTGCACCGGATCGTCGACGGCGAACTGCCGCAATGGATGTCGCAGTTGCGATTCGAAGACACGCCGCTCGAACACGTGCTTTATATCATCTCCGGATTTTTCGGCGTGAAAATCGACCTGGCGGCCGAACTAGAACTGGAAGGGAACTTCACGGCCGCCTTCGAAGAAGGCCCGACGCTGGACAACGTGCTGCTTACGTTGCAAAATACCGTACCGGACTTCAATTACCGGATCGACGGGAACACGGTGCGCATCATGGAAAAACAGGTACGGGACGGAATGTCGAAATAACATAAGACGTATAAAATTTACACGCTTTTGACATACGACCGGTTCGGGAGACCGCTTCCGGCCGTTTTCCGCAGGAGCACGGAATCACCACCACACCTGTTCGCCGTTTTCAAGGGTGAAAATACGCTCTTCTTTCCCCCGGGTATGGTCCCTCAACAGCAAAAGCGCATGGGACGGTATGTTGTCGTAATACAAATTCATGTTCTCCGCCTTTTTTTTACCGAGCGATTCCCAGCCGGATTCATCTTTCCAATAGAACAGTTCATAAACATCGCCGATGCGGATGTTGTTGTCGTCGCTGCGAAAAGCATACTCTACGCTGCCGATCGAAACCGGTTCGCCGAAATCCATCCCGGCCCAACTGTTATTGGGATCGGTAGAGTCAAAGAACGTGAAAGGATCGCCGTCGAACACGGCCTCCCTGGTTCGTCGGGGATCGTCGAGGTAGGAGCCCGGCGTTCCGATAATCGTTCCTCTCAGGGAACGATTCGAACCGGGGGGGTGGAACAGCAGTTCGGCCATGTTGTTAAATCCGGCAAGAGAAGAAAAATAACGCCAATACCGGTATTTCGGAGTTTCCGCAGGAATCCGCACCTCGCCGGCCGACTGAGCCTCCGTAAATTCGTGAATCGTAACGACATCGCTGAAATCCGGCCGATTGGCAGCCTGTATTTTACCGGATATCAACCTTTTGGTCACTGTCGTCATCGCGTGGTAATACGGATATTTCCGCAGCAATTTAAACGATTCGCGGTTTACGGTATCGGGAATCAGCAGGTCTACCTTGCCGTAGGCGTCAACCGTAAAAGGGTACGACAGCGGCGTGATTTTCTCCCCGTCGGAGCAATACACCGGAAGATAGGCGATGTCGCGTCCGATAGCTTCGAAAACCGCTTCCGATCCGCCGACATCTCCGAATCCGACCGGGACCCAATTCCGATTGTCAAAAACCGCCACATAAGCGTACTTATTCCTCTTTTTTAGTGCGGGATCGATCCTGATCCGGACGTCTTGCGTAGACACATATTCGGCGGTAACATCTTTTATCGTCACGGTACTGAGAGACGAAGGAACCGCTTCCCCGCTATTGTTCAACCGGATAAAAACCGGATTGAGCGCATAGCATTGGCGGTAGACTTTAGCCATCATCTCTCCGGGACGGTGAGGCGTTCCCGGATCCGTGTCCAACGGAACGAACTCTTCGAAACGCCCGTTATTGGAGACCTGAATGACATTCCAGGAATGTCCCTGGGCCTGAGTCGGCCACTGAGGGGTAAAATCGACAGCCACGGGAATGCCTTTGCTTTGCAAAACCGCCTTAACGACAATCCCTTTATCCGTGCAATTGGACAAATGCATCTTCAGAAAAGTAGACATCCGGAGGATCGGCAGTCCCGTATACGCATAGGGCAACGTCGTTTTCAAATGGGAGTTCAGTCCCTGATTTATATTCAGCGCCGCCCAATGCGGAGAATGACAGGTAAATCTTCCGGCTCTCAGATCGGTCAGGTCGTACAGCCGATCGGCCAATTCACTGCATTCGTCTTTCCAGTTATCCGCCTGAAAAGCCGGCGCGGCTTTGTAAGGAAGAATATATTCGCAAAAATCGTCAAACGTAAGATGAGCGGCCCAGGGCGCATTCGCCCAAGTTTCAAAAGCGTTTTCGATGTTTCGAATCAGATAGTCCGCTTTGAGTATCCGGATGTCCGATTGGCTGGAAGACGGTTTTACGGGGAACCGCTTGGAAACCGCCTCCATAGCCTTCACTTTGAATCCGGCCCAATCCTGATCATCGGCTTCTTTCAGATTCGTTTTTGCGAGTTCGAGCAAAGAAGTATCCAGAGGAGTCGCCAGAATCGAATCGACCTGATCGCAAAACGCATTGACGATCGCCGGATCGAGCGAATAATGCCCCGGCATGTTTTTAATCAGAAACTCGGCCGCACGGAGCTTCAGACTGTCCTCGCTTTTTCGACTGTAATGAGCCAACACCTTTTCCATTTCTCCGCGGTTAGGCCCCGCGCATCGGAGAGCCCATTCCAAAGTGGGTCTGTCTTTCGAACACGAGCAAACGGAGAGTAAAAAAAGAAGAGATAAAGATAAATAACGCATAATTTAAAAGTTAACAATTTTCCACCTGATCTGTTTGAATACGCTAAAGCATCGAACGTCGTTCAAAAAAAATAATAAAATCAGACGAGAATCTACGCTGGCGTTTCGAGCGGAATCGTCCGATTACGACAACCGATAAAATAACTTTGTCAGCCGTTCCCATCCATATCGCTATACATTCTGCCTATATCCTATTTTTTTGAAAGTATCGACGACTCGTTGCATCCGTATATTATATAATTTCAGACGATATATTCCAGCCAAAAATAACAAATAAAAGCATTCGAAAACAAAACAGAACGAAATTTTCGAACGGGATCACAAAGCCGCAGCGGCCCAAAGCCGTTCTCGCCGCCGGAGAGGAACGCGACGCCCCGTTTCCGGCGCCGCCGGAATGCCGCGGATACCCGGCGACGGACCGCATTCGAAATAAAATGCGTGAAATCCCGTTATCTATGCAGAAATTAGCATAAATGAAAAAATAATATTACCTTTGTCGAGTAAACAACGCGAGTTCATTCTGATCTTTATCTTCTTTGCATTTTCCCGGACAGTTCCGTCCGGCTTCTTTCATCGTTGAAATCGACCTTTATAAGCTTTCTTTGTTTCGGCAATCAACTGCCCGAGTAGGTTTGTTACCAGGACTGAAGACGGCATATGTCAAATTTCAACGGTATTACGGAAATGAAATCATTTTTCATCGGCAAGTACGAAATCAAACTGCCCATCGTACAAGGCGGTATGGGCGTGGGCGTATCGCTCAACGGATTGGCTTCGGCCGTCGCGAACGAAGGGGGCGTCGGAGTCATATCGGCAGCCGGGCTGGGGCTGCTCTATCCCGGCTATAAAGGAAGCTATTCCGAGAAGTGCATATACGGGCTGCGGCAGGAGATCCGCAAAGCCCGCGAAAAGACTTACGGAGTGATCGGGATCAACATCATGGTCGCGCTCTCCAATTTTCCCGACATGGTACGCACGGCCGTCTCGGAAAATGCGGACGTGATCTTCGCAGGGGCCGGTCTTCCGCTCGATCTGCCGGGTTATCTGACCGAGGGGAGCCGGACGCAGCTCGTTCCGATCGTCTCTTCTTCCCGGGCGGCGCGGCTGATTTGCGAAAAATGGTCGGCCAATTACGGGTATCTCCCGGACGCGATCGTCGTGGAAGGGCCGAAAGCCGGAGGGCACCTGGGTTTCAAAAAGGAGCAGATCGAAGACGAGCACTACTCGCTGGAGCATCTGATCCCGGAAGTGGTCGAAGTGGCCCGGAGCTATGCCGGCCAAAAAAACATTCCGGTCATCGCGGCGGGCGGAATAGCGACCGGTGAAGACATCGCGCGGTTTATGGCGTTGGGGGCATCGGCGGTACAGATGGGCTCCATCTTCGTTCCGACCGAAGAGTGCGACGCGTCGGTCGAATTCAAAAAAGTGTATCTGAACGCCCATCGCGAAGACATACGCATCATTCAGAGCCCGGTAGGGATGCCCGGACGCGCTTTCGACGGGGAGTTCATCCGGAATGTGGCCGAGGGGAAGGAGAAACCCCGCTCCTGCCCGTTCCATTGCATCAAAACGTGCGACTATACCAAAAGTCCGTATTGTATCATCAAAGCGCTCTACAATGCAGCCAAAGGCAATATGAAAAAAGGCTATGCCTTTGCCGGCGGCAACGCTTATCTTTCCGACAAGATCAGGAGCGTCAGGGAAGTAGTCGAAAAGCTGAAAACGGACTTCTTCCTTTCCAAAGCCGCCTTTTGAGCGGCATCAACTTTTAAAAACGTCCGCGAATGCGGAATTTAGTATGACATTCAACGAACTGAACATTGCAGAACCGATCTTGAAAGCGGTCTGCGAAAAAGGATATAACGAGCCGACCCCTATTCAGGAACAGGCCATCCCGGTTGTCCTCCGGGGAAAAGATATTTTCGGAATCGCCCAGACGGGTACGGGAAAAACGGCGGCATTCGCCATTCCCATCCTGCAAATGCTGTCGGAAGACAGCGCCCGGGACGAACGATCTTCGGTAATCGAGCCCGGCGCGAGCCGCCGCGACCGGCGAGGAAGATCGCACGGGAAAAAAGAGTGCCGCGCAATCAGATCGCTGATTCTGACTCCTACGCGCGAGCTTGCCCTGCAGATCGGCGATTGCTTCACCGATTACGGCAAATACACAGGTCTGAAACACACGGCGATATTCGGCGGCGTGAAGCAGAATCCACAAACGGAAAAACTGCGGCAGGGCGTGGATATCCTGATCGCCACCCCCGGACGGTTGCTCGACCTGACCGCACAGGGAGAGGTGAAGTTAGACGCCCTGACGCATTTCGTACTGGACGAGGCGGACAGGATGCTCGACATGGGATTCATCGCCGATATCAGGCGGCTGCTGAAAGTGCTGCCGGCGAAACGTCAAACGCTCTTTTTCTCGGCTACGATGCCCAAGGATATCGTCGCGTTGTCGGGGTCTATCCTGCACGATCCGGTACGGGTGGAAGTGACTCCCGTTTCCTCGACGGTCGATACGGTCGACCAATGCGTCTATTTCGTCGAGAAACCCGAGAAAAAAGGCCTGCTGATATCGGTGCTGAAAAAAGAGTCCGACCAATCGGTACTGGTATTTTCGCGGACGAAACACGGCGCGGACAACATCTCGCGCACCCTGAAGAAAGCCGGCATCCAGAGCGAAGCGATCCACGGAAACAAATCCCAAGGACAGCGACAACGGGCCCTGAGCGACTTCAAATCGGGAAAAATCAAAGTCATGGTGGCCACCGACATCGCTGCGCGGGGCATCGACATCCATGAACTCAACCTGGTAATCAACTACGATCTGCCCGACGTAGCCGAAACCTACGTACACCGCATCGGGCGCACCGGCCGCGCAGGACATACGGGAAGAGCCCTTACGTTTTGCACCAGCGACGAGCAGGTAATGGTAAAAGACATTCAGAAACTGACCGGCAGAAAACTGGCGACAGTGCGTCACACCGCTTAATCGTTTTATTAACTTTAAAATATATTAATGGCAGGATCACAATCATTTGGGAAAAGAGAAAACGAAAAGAAAAAGCAGGCCAAACGCCTCGAAAAGCAGAAACGCAAGGAAGAACGCCAGGCGACCGGCACCAGTTCGTTCGACGACATGATCGCTTATGTGGACGAGAACGGCAATTTCACCGACGTACCGCCCGAAGAACGCAAGAAAGAAGCGGTCAAGCTGGAAGACATCGTCATTGCCGTTCCCAAGAAAGACGACTCCGAACCGGAAATACAAAGAGGCCGGGTCGAGCATTTCAACGAAGGGAAGGGATACGGCTTTATCAAGGATCTCACGTCCGGCGAGAAGTATTTCTTCCATGTTTCGTCTGCGCCCGCGGGCATCTCGGAAGGCAACACCGTTACTTTCGAGACGGAGCGGAGCGCACGGGGCATGAATGCGATAAACATCACATTGACAAAATAACGATACGATTCACTCACAAAAACAGAAAAAAATGAATATTTACGTTTCACACCTGAACTTCGCTACGAAAGACGACAGTTTACTGAATTTATTCGCGGAATACGGAGAAGTATCTTCCGCCAGCATCATCATGGATCGCGAAACCGGTCGCTCGCGCGGGTTCGGTTTTGTCGAAATGCCCAATGACGCCGAAGGCCGGAAGGCCATCGAAGCGTTGAACGACACGGAGTTCGAAGGCAAAGTCATCGGTGTGAACATCGCCCGGCCGAAAACCGAAAGAAGCAACGACGGCTATAATCGCGGCGGAGGTTACAACCGCGGCGGAGGCGGATACGGCAGACGATAAGCGGCTGTAGGCATACGCGCATCGCACGACTCCTCGACCGGGCTTCGGCGATCATACGGATCGGAATCGGGTTTTCCCCGGTTCCGATTTTATTTGCAGAAAACCGTAGCGTTTTCCGAGGGGGACGAAAAGCTTCCCCGTGCAAATCCGTTATAAAAACGCTTTGCCGACGGGACGGAGAGGCAGTGTAAACCAGAAGGTGGAACCTTCGTCCGGCACGGACTCGACGCCGATCCGCCCGCCCAACTTCGAAACGATCGTTTCGCAGATCGAAAGCCCGAGACCCGTCCCCTGGGCAAACGCGTCGAGTTTGACGAAGCGACCGAACACGTCCCGCTGCTTCTCCGGCGGAATTCCGCATCCGGTATCCGAAACATAGAAATACAATTCCCCGTCGTTCCGATCCCGGTAACCGAAACGGATGTTTCCTTCGGCCGTGAATTTGATCGCATTGGTCATGAAATTGGTCACGACCTGCATCAACCGGTTCGGGTCGGTGCGGATCCGGTAATCGCTCTCCGGCTCTTCGAACCGCACATCCACCGGATGACCGTCCGGAATCCGCAGCCGGATGCTCTGTTCGATCCCGGAAAACATTTCCCGCAGATCAACGTCCGACTCGGTGAATTCGAGCGTTCCGGCCTCGATCTTAGACAGGTCGAGGATATCGCCGATCAACTGGAGCAACAGTTCGTTGTTGTTTTCGATGATCGAAATATACCCCCGTTTCTCCTCTTCGTTCTCCGTATTGGCCAGCACGCTCGAGAAACCGACAATCGCATTCAGCGGCGTCCGAATTTCGTGGCTCATATTGGCCAGGAAAGCCGATTTCAAGCGATTCGACTCTTCGGCTTTCTCTTTGGCCTCGCGCAGATCCTGTTCGAGTCGTTTCTGCACGTCGATCTGTAGCGAAGCGCCGACCAGTTGCACCGGGCTCCCCGAAGCGTCGCGCTCGCGGATGACGGCGAAACTCTTCGCCCACTGGTAGCCGCCCTGCACGTAGATCACCCGGTACTCCTGTTGCAGGATGTCGTTCCGGCCGGCCAGCAAGTCGGCGTAAGCGGCGCGCATCCGCTCCCGGTCGTCGGGATGGATCATCGCATAGTACTGTTCGTCCGAGACGATCAAGTGCTCGCCGGAATGATCCTCCATCCCGGACGTATAAGAGAGATCGCAGTCGACCAGCCCTCCCCCGACGTCCCACGTCCAGGGAGTCAATCCGGTCGCCTGCAGCACCAGTTTATACTTTTCATTCAGCTCCTCCTGCTCGGCGCGGTGCCGTTCCATCCGCGCCAGGGCCAGGTGCTCTTCGGTACGGTCGATACAAAATACGTCCTTAATCCCCGCTTCGCTGCTGCTGAACACCAGCTTGTCGTAATAGCGCAGCCCCTTCGCACCGTCTACGACGAACGAATGAACCGTCTGTTCGGTCTCCGCCAGACAGGAGAGTTTGTCGCGGCAGGACAACGCTTCGCTCAGCCGTTTGCCCAGGATCTGCCGGCGTGTACATCCGAATACCTGCTCAAAGGCGGGATTCACATCAAGAAACTCGAAATCGGAACCGGACGATCCGCCGGCGATCCGCTTGCGCAGATAGATCACCGGCATATTGTCGACCAGCTTCCTGTATTGCGAGAGCAGTTGGAACTCGCGGTTCTGCTGCCGCTGCCGCTGCATGAACCAGCACA
This sequence comes from Alistipes sp. AF48-12, assembly GCF_003477565.1. Classification (NCBI taxonomy): domain Bacteria; kingdom Pseudomonadati; phylum Bacteroidota; class Bacteroidia; order Bacteroidales; family Rikenellaceae; genus Alistipes; species Alistipes sp. AF48-12. The sequence continues at coordinate 14,462 of NZ_QUDJ01000020.1, read as the reverse complement.
ACGCCGATACCAGCAACAAAAGCAGCGCTCCCAGAACGACCAAGTGAAATTTGTATTTCTGGAAAAAGCCCGGAGGAACCTGCGTATATACGGCGTCTTTCGGAAACAGGGCCGGATCGACCCCTTGGTGTACGAGGTGGTGATAGTCGAGGTAAGCTGCCGGAGCGCCGCCGTCTCGCCAGGAGATGTCGCGGGCCGGCTTTCCTTCGAGAATTTCCCGGATAACGGCGCTGGCCACCCGACTGAACTCGATCGCCGGAATGTAATATCCGCCCGCGAAGCTACCCTCCTCGTGATCCCGGTCGGTCAGCGTAAAAATCGGCGTGTGGGCCAGCCCGAAGATCACCCGCTGCACGTGATCGTCCAGGTATTCATGCCGGTTCTGGGTAACGAACCAGGAGTAGTAGATAATCCCTTTTTTATCGTCGAAACCCGAAAGCGTATCGAGCAACTGTCCGGTCGTCAATTCCGGCGTGCTGAGCGATTCGAACGCCAGATCCGGGAAATATTTCTTTACCGTCTGCCGCACCTCTTCCCGGATGCGGAGGCTGATGTAGCGATGATCCGAAATCAGGGCCACGGTATTCATTCCGGGCTGCAACTGCCGCATCATCTCGATCGTTTCCCGGATAAAAGAGGGCTGTTTGAGGATGGTCAGGTTATATCCTTCGGCAATCTCCGAAGCCGGCACCGCCGTACGGCTGTCGAGGTTTACGCCGAGCAAATCCTCGATCGAAGCAGGCATCGAATCGCGCGAATAGCAGATCACCGTCGGCACTTCCTTCCACTCCCTGTCGAACAGGGGACGGCAAACGAGCCAGCCGGGATCGCCGATATAGATGACCGCCCGGGGCGGAACGGGATATTTGGCGAGCAGCATCTCCCGTTTGGCTCGGGCGTCCTCGGGCGTCTTCATCATCGGGACGAGCAGCTCCTCGGTATCGACGCGCACCCCTTGTTGTCTGACCTCCTCCACCAACGACCGGTACAGGACATCCGACCATGCTTCGCCGAACGAAGCAGAATTCAGCAACAGAACGTAATTGCCGTTATCGGATCGCTGTCCATAAACCGATGGAAACCAACCGATGAGAAAAAATAAAATACACAGCCGCTTCTTCATAATTGCAGACCGCAAGGACCCGGGTATCCGTTTACCAAATTCCAACGGTTAAAAGTAATAAAAATTGCCACACCTAAAATTTCTCAGGTATAAAAGCGGCCAGAAACAGAAATATAGCTTGAAAACCCGACTCACCGGGTCCGTATCCCACGAACCGGAATCGTCGGTGCGCCTCCTACAAATCGTCGTCGGTCGGCAGCGGCCATTCGTCGGTGCGGAAAGGCGCCGCGGGTAGCCCCGCGCTGTTGACCAGGTTCGCTTCCCGCGTAAAGTTAGCCCATCCGTAACGCACGGCGACCGGAGACGGCACCGCCTCCGAACGGACGGTCACGCCGACCCCGTCCGGATTGACCGTAGCCGTAGCCGGGTGGAAACGCCGGTCTTCGCCGGCGACCGAAAAACCGGAAAGCGGCTTGCCGTCTCCCGAAGAAAGTCCGTCCGCGGTCTCACGGAAAGTCAGCACGGCCGCACCGTCCCGGTATTCCACCCCGTCGAGCAGCGGACTGCTACGCACGATATCTTTAAAGCCGTACACGTCGTGCAAGCAGATTCGCCAGGCGGGCGCCCACCTCCTTTTTATAAGGCGGGTGAATATTGAGCGAATCGCCCAGATGAAAGGCTACCACCATACCGGTATTCTCCCTGCGGTCGAGCAGGCGGCGCTGCACGTCCCGTAAATGCGGCCAGGCGGATTCGATCTCCGAACCCGACTCCCGGCCGTCGTAGCCGGCCAGTTGGACGAAATAAAATTTCAGGTCGGGATCGCCCCACCGCTCGCGCCAGGAATCGACCAGCATCGGGAAAAGATGTCCGTACTGCCGGGCCTTGGATGCGCTGGATTCGCCCTGATACCACAGAATTCCGCTGATTCCGTACGGGATCAGCGGCGCGACCATGCCGTTGAACAGATCTCCCGGCGTATGCCGCTGCCCCGCCACATCCCAGCACCACGGGAAACGCTCCTCCACCGGCAGGCCGTTTTCGAGCTGATGGATCGACTGTACGAAGCGGTCGTGGATCGGTTTGGTAACCGGATCTTCGACCAACTCGGAACGCGGCATCCAACTCTCGATGGCCGTCCCGCCGAAATAAGCGCCGATGACGCCGACCGGCACGCCCAGACGCTCTTTCAGTTCCTGCGCGAATGCGTAGGAGACCGCCGACCAGCGCGGCACGCCTTCCGAGTCCGCCTTCTGCCACCGTCCTCCGGCCGTAAACACCGGCTCCTGCGACGACCACTGGAATGGGACGAACAGGCGGATATCCGGATCGCTAACCATCGGCACATTGCTCTCCCACACTTTCATCTCCATGTTGGACTGTCCAGAAGCGAACCACACCTCGCCCACAGCCACGTCGCGGAGCGTCGCGGTATCCTTTCCCGAAACGACCCGCATCACCAGCCGGTGTCGGCCGCGAGCGGCCTGAGCAGTATCTTCCAGTCGCCTGCGCTGTCGGCCCGCGTCTTGTAACTTTTTCCCGCGAAAGTCAGCCTGACCGACGCGCCGGCGGCGGCCCGGCCCCAGACCGGAACGCGGCGTCCGCGTTGCAGCACCATCCCGTCGCTGAAAACCATCGGCAACCGCAGGTTCCCCGCCAGGTTCTCGGGCACGGGACGATCCAGGCTGTAATCCGTGAACGTCACCGCATCGCACGCCGCATAGAGCCCGGTAACGCCCAGGCCGAAAGCCGGCATATGGTTTTCGATTCCGATTTTGAGCAACACCGTTCCGTCGGCGTTGTCGGTAACGACGATCTTCCACGGCCGCCAGTCCTCCCGGTCGACGACCGGAGCCCGGACGATGGAAAGATTATACTCCCGCTCCGGCTGCAAAACGGGAAAATGAGCCTCCTGCCACATGCGGAAATTACCGTACTGCCAGCGAAGCGTCTGGAGAGCCGTATAACCCGCCGCGGGAGTGATCCGCAGTAAATGGTAGTCATCTTTGTTTTCAATGTGCAGCGCAACGCCGAACCCGGCGCCGGCACAGACGTCCGACAACCTGAAGTTCACGCTCAGGTTAAACCATTCGCAATCCCAGAGGCCGCTGCGGTCGACCAGCAGGCAAGGTTGTTCCCCCGCTTCCGGAACGATCCCGGAGGCTCCGGTTTGCCACTTTCCGGAGAGGGTCTCCCAACGGGGAGCCTCGCCGTACGCTGCCGCACCACACAGCGACAGCACGGCCGCCAGCACGAATCCGTAACAAGTATTTTTCATCATTTCACTCGTATTCGTTAAAATCAGGTCATTCGACGGCCCGGACGCTCAGGTTCCGCACCATCAGCCCCGCATCGAAAGTTCCGGGAACTTCCCATCCGAAATTCATCCCCATCAGTTCCAGATCGTCGAGGTCGGTATGCAGAAACTGTCCTTTGTCCTTCATCGCGGCAACGCCCTGCCGGATCAGCGGCAACAGGTCGAGCCGGGCACGATGCCACTTCAAATCGTGGAAAGAAACGTCCCCCCAGATCGTGCGGGGCGGAATGGCGTAAATATAAGTCGCCGTGCCGATATCCCACTGCACGTACTCCGTGGAGTCGAGCCGCGGGTAACGGTAATCGAACGACGGGACGCCGACCCACAGCGAGAGTTGGTAATCCGGCGAATCGGGATTCACGTTGCGCATAAAAAAATAGAACGGCGACTGGGCCGTATGCAGGCTCTCGTTGAATTCGGCATCGGTCATCTTTTTGTCGCAATGGACGATCCGCAGCTCCATCGTGAAATCGAGACGGCTGATCCGGCCGACGTTCGGACGGTTCTCGAAATCCTGCTGGATCAGCAGGTGCGGCCACGCGTCGCTGCCGGTACGCGGGGCTTCGTATTCGGTACTCGTCGTAATGTCGAGCAGCAGCGTACCGTCGGCAAAGCGGGTGACCTTCTTGCCGGGATTGGCGTACGTAACGCCGTCCCGCCCTTCGACCGGAACGGTTCCGCCCAGATCGTACTTGCTGGCCCACTGGGCCATTTGCCAGACAGGATCGGCGTCGCCCCGTCCGAAACGGATCGTATCCGTATTGGTCTTTTCGAACCCGCCGTTCTGCTGCACGATTTCGGGCCACAGCGGCGATACGGCCAGCCCCTTTTCGAACTTCGGATCGCCGAGAACTTCCACCCCGGCCGGTTGTTTTTTCCCGCTGCGGCTTTCGCGGCCGGCCGCGTCGCATTTCGGACTTCCGCCGAAACAAAGCGTGATCCCGGCCAGCGTCAGTATCCCGACCGCGACAGCACCTTTTCGTATTCTCATAACTTCCGTATTTTCAGATTCGGATCGTTCGCCGGCAGTCTCCCCGGACGAATTTTGTAAAGATAGCGATTGAAACGGAATCTACCAATCCGGCCGGAATAAAAAACAGACACGCCACCTCCGGATACGACAGGACAGCCTTCCTCCGGCACGCATCGATCGATAAACGCACCGGCAGAAGGCTGCCCCGTAGCCGCGCCGAAGCACGGATCGTTTCGTCCGCCGTTATTTAGGATCGACCGTAAACGTTTTGGAAAAAGCGACTTTGCCGTCGTTCTGGTAATTCAGCGTAACGGTGAAGCCTACCGGCTTGGTAATATCGCCGAAATCAATACTTTCCATAGATTTTTCGATCTGTTTTACCATCAGATCGAACATCTCCCGGGCTTCCGATTCGGTCAAAATCTTCGTTCCGACCTGATTGCACATGCTCTCCAATTCGCTGTTGATCAGCGTGACGGTCAGCGCGTCGAGATCGCCGGCTTCGGTAATGGCCGCGCGCATGACATAGGCGTGAACGGCATCATCGTTCTTATCGTCCTTACAACCGGAAAAAAGCATCGCAACGCTCAGGCAGGCCAATACGGCCGTAAACAATTTCGTTTTCATCATCTTTGAAATAATATTTAGTAATTCATTAAAAGCGTCCTCCACTCTTTTTATCCGGACGTTCCCACGGGAAAAATACCGGTCCGGCGGCGCGATACGAATCGTTTACGGAAACGGCAACCGGAATCCGCCGAAAGAAACTGCAAAAGTAATTAAATATTTTCCCATTCCAAATATTCAGACGCATACCCTCGTCGCTCCCCGGGAAAACGCCTATCCAAAGAATCCCACCGAACGCAAAACCCGTACCGCCGGTTACGCTAATTTACATGGACAACGAGGTTTATTTTTGGAATTTCCACGAATAACCTTTTAATTTGTATCGTAATGAACTTCTCCGGACAGAAAACACAAGGCACTGCGATAGTTCGCCGGCCCTGACAGACATTATTAAACTGCTATTTACAAACTTTACAAACCACTCAAACACAACTTTATGAAAAAAATTGTCTTTTTGCTCGTAGCGGCGATCGCTGCCGGCGCCGTTTCGGCTCAGAAACCTTTCACGTTCGGACCCAAAGTCGGAATAAACGTTACGGACCTGCATCCCGACGGTCTCGACGACATCAATCACCTCTCCGGCACGAAACCCGCGCTGGTGATCGGCGCTTTCGCCGAATACCGGGCGGCCAAATGGTTCGCCGTTTCGCTGGATGTTTTGTATTCGCGCCAGGGTTCCAGCGCCGAAATCACCCAAGGCGCGCTCGGCTCCGAACACAAACTCAAATTCAACAACCGGCTGAACTACCTGAATATTCCGATCCTGGCCAACTTCTACGTCACCAACGGACTGGCGCTGAAAGCGGGTATCCAGCCGGGCTTCCTGCTCAGCGGCAAATACAGGGCAAAAGTCGACGGCGGCTCCTGGAATACCGAAGACACGAAGCATTATTTCAAATCGACCGACTTCTCGATCCCGGTAGGCATCTCCTACACGTTCGAACAAGGTCTGGTCATCGATGCCCGTTACAATATCCCGGTCACCGACATCGCGACGGATGAATTCAAGGAAGACTTTAGCGGCGGCAACGAGGAACTGAACAAAATGACCAACCGCGTATTCTCGCTGACCGTAGGCTGGAAATTCTAAGCGATTCGCCGATAACCCTAAAAACGTCCTCTGCCGGAGGACGTTTTTTTATGCCCGCAACCGAAAAGAACGGCTTTCTGCGACCCGGACAGCGAAAAAAGAAACGAGCCCGGATAACGTAGGGCTATCTGGCCCGGTCGGCGAATCGGAGGATCAGCGCGCCAGCGGGTCGCGGTACACATCTTTTTTAATCCGTTCGATAAATTCGGGCAACCGTTCGGGCGTATCGTTTCCCATGATCCACAGCGGAGCGGCATCGCCGAAATTTTCGTAGGACGGCTGCACGTAGCTCCGATCGACGATCCGGTAGCCGTTGCGCCGGTAAAAAGCGACGCGCCGGGCGGTCAGCTCGTCCTCGGCCGGCTCCACTTCGAGCAGCCGGATTCCGGGCAGCGAGGTCTCCACGTGCTCGAGCACCTGCTGTCCAATTTTACGGTTCCGCATATGCGGCGCCACGGCCAGGTGTTCGAGGTAGTAAAACTCGCCCATATCCCAGTAGACGAACAGGCCGCAAAGCTCGCCGTCCGACTCGATCATATTGAAATGCATCGCAGGCGTCGCGCCGATCATCCGCCGGAGCTGCCCGACGGTACGCCGCTCACTGCTGCAGAACGCCTCTTCGTAGAGGGGAACCAAGTGTTCCAGACGGCTGTCCTGTCCGTCGGTTATCCGAATCAGTTTTATCATATCACCTCGCTTTATAAAAATTCGACAAAAAGTCCGGAATCAGCCGCCGGACGGAGAACCGCCCCGGCCGGCCGCCGAGAATCACTGTCACGACCGCTGCCACGATCAGCGCGACGCCGGCGAACTGTTCCGCGACGAAACGTTCGCCGAGGAAAAAAATCCCGAGCGCGACGGCGGTCAACGGTTCGAGACAACCGAGAATCGCGGTCGTCGTCGAACCGATCCGCTGTACGGCCAACACCAACGTCAAATCGGATACCAAAGTGGGAATCAGAGCCAACAAAATCAGGTGGACGGCAGCCGACCAGTCCGGAATGGATTCGGGAATTTCCCCTTTTACGAACAGGTTCCCGGCGAAAATTATCGTTGCCGAAAGCAGGATGAAAAACACCATTTTGAGTCCCTTCATATGCTGCACGCACGATTTGTTGACGCCGACGATGTAAACGGCGTACGTAGCTACGGTCGCGAGCGCCAGTGTCAGCCCCTTCATCCCGACCGCGGCATCCGTTCCGCCCGAAAGCAGCCACACGCCGGCGACGGCCGCAAGCGCGGCGACCATCACGGACACCGAAATCCGGTCTTTGAAAAACAACGCCATGATCGCGGCGACCAGCAGCGGATACAGGAAATGGATCGTCGTGGCGACCCCGCTCGGAATATACAGGTAAGCGATCGTCAGCAGCAGCGACGTGAAAGCGTACAGCGCCCCCAGTCCGAACAGCACGCCGAATTCCCGGAGCGTAACGCGCAGGTCCGCCCGCCGGAGCAGCAGATAGGCTCCGACCACCGCGGACGACAGCGCAAAGCGGTAAAACATCACCGAATCGACCCCCATGCCGCCGCGGATCACAGGAAGTGCGAACAGCGGAATCATCCCGAACGTCGCCGACGAGATCATCGCCAGCAGAATGCCTTGGAATTGTTTCATTCGAATTACAGGTTTAACGGATTACAGGCCGCAAAGATCCGTAGAAAATCTTCGTTTCCCGTTAACAAATGTTAAAAAACGAACCTTTTCGCGCAATTATTGTACGCCGGAACGGACCCGGCTCAGGGAGACCTGAGAAATGCCGAGGTACGACGCGATATCCCGCAACGGAGCTTTTTGCAGAATTTCCGGCTCGCGTTCGACCAGCAGCCGGTAACGTTCGGCCGCCGTCAGGAAATAACGCTCGACGAACAGCCGTTCCATCCGCAGGATGATGCGGTCGGACATCCGCCGGCCCCAGTTGGCCAGTTCGACCTCCTTCTCGAAAAGCCCGTCGAGCGTCTCGTTCGAAATTTTCAGCAGGTCGCACTCTTCGAGCAGTTCGACGTTCTCGTATCCGGACGAACGAAACAGGTAGGCGTTCATCGACAACAGCGACATGCCGGCGGTCGCAAACCAGATCGTCGCATCCTTCCCGTCCCGATACAGGAAACCGCGGGCGAATCCCCGCACGATGAAATAGCTGTACTTTTCGACCACGCCGTCGCGGATCAACAGGTGTCCCTTCGGCAGCGTGACGCGCTCGGTATGCCGCAGAAACAACTGCAACGCACCGTCCGAAACCGGGTACGCTTCCCGCATTTTTTTGATGAATTCTTCCATATCCCTGCCGTTCGGCACAAAGATAGCGATTCGTTCCCGATCCCCGGAGCTACCGGCGATTTTCATTCTCCGGCAAACGAAAAAAGACGGCCTGACTTGTTTTTCACGGCATTGCATATTATTAATTTCTATTCTATCTTTGCTCTTGTAAACCATATATTAATTATCAAAACGACTCCTATGCTTCGCAGATTTTCGAATACCCGTTCCGTTTTTTTCGGTCGAGCAGGACTGATATTTTTCATGGCCTTCTTATGTTCGTCTTATTCCGGGAAGCAAACGGTACTTATCCATTCCCACAACGATTACCAGAAAAATATTCCTTTTTACCGCGCTTATTCCCAGCAGGTGCATACTATCGAGGCGGATATTTATGCGGCTCCTGCTTCCGATGGCTTGCTGGTGGCGCACGATCCTCACGAACTCGATTCGGCGCTTTCGCTCGATGAAATGTATCTCGAACCGCTGATCTTTTTATTCGGGCAAAACGAAGGACGTCCCTGGCGAGGTTCGGAGCAGGTGCTCACGCTGATGATCGACCTGAAAACTCCGCTGCACCCGACCATTGACCGGCTGATCGCCAAGTTGAAAAGACATCCCGAAGTGTTCGATCCTTCGGTAAATCCGTACGCTGTGAGGATCGTGATCTCGGGCAGTCGGCCCGACCCTGAAGCTTTCGGGGAGTATCCCCGCTTTATTTCTTTCGACGGATTCATCGACGTGGACTATACGCCGCAGCAGCTCGAACGGGTGGCTTTCATCAGCGAGCCGTTTTTCCGCTACTCGAAATGGAAAGGGGGTGCAGACACGCTCTCCGCCGAAGACCGGCAGGTAATCGAAAGTCTGGTGGCGAAGTCCCACAAAACGGGGAAACCTATCCGGTTTTGGGGGTCTCCGGACACCGTCAACGCCTGGGAAACGTTCCGCGAACTCGGCATCGACATCATCAACACCGACCGTCCGGAAGCCTGCACCCTTTATTTCCAGGAGCATTGACCGGTCGCTTTTCCTTTTCGGAAGAATGATCCGCCGGGATAACCGAACGTGCGTTGCATCCGCATAGCGACTGTAATTTAGAACAAAACTATTGCCTATTCGTTACCTCATCACAAAAAGAAAAGCGCAACAAGTCGGTAATTGACTTGTTGCACCATTCTAAAGGAAATCCCCGCATTCCCCCGTTTAAACGTCTCGGTACGGAAACGGGGAAGGATTACAACTTATATTCCTGCCAGCTCTTGATCTGAATATCCTTCTCCTTCATTTCGCAGAAAGCTTCGATGAAGGCGCTCGCGAGACGGGCGTTGGTAATCAACGGAATGTTGTGGTCGATCGCGCCGCGGCGGATCTTGTAGCCGTTGGTCAGCTCGCGGTGCGAGTGGTTCTTCGGGATGTTGATGACCAGGTCGAATTTATGCGCGGAAATCATGTGGATCACGTTGTCCGCCTTCCCTTCGTCCGGCCAACTCACACATACGGCCTTCACGCCGTGCTCGGCGAGGAATTTCTCCGTTCCGCCGGTCGCATAGATCTCGTAGCCGTTGTCCTGCAGCATCTTGCAGGCGTCCAGCAAGTCCACCTTCGAACGGGTGTCGCCCGAGGAAACCATCACGGCCTTTTTCGGAATACTGTACCCGACCGAAATCATCGACGTCAGCAGCGCTTCGCTGAAATCGTCGCCGATGCAACCCACTTCGCCGGTCGACGACATATCCACGCCGAGCACCGGGTCGGCATTGTGCAACCGCGAGAACGAGAACTGCGACGCCTTCACGCCGATCCAGTCGATATCGAAATTCGTGTTGTCCGGTTTTTCATACGAAGTGTCGAGCATGATCCGCGTCGCGGTCTCGATGAAGTTGCGTTTCAGCACCTTCGACACGAACGGGAAGCTGCGCGACGCGCGCAGGTTACATTCGATCACCTTCACGTCGTTGTTCTTCGCAAGGAACTGGATATTGAACGGGCCGCTGATGTTCAGCTCTTTGGCGATCTTGCGACCGATTTTCTTGATGCGGCGGGCGGTTTCGAAGTAGATCTTCTGCGCCGGGAATACCAGCGTGGCGTCCCCCGAGTGGACGCCGGCGAATTCGACATGTTCCGAAATCGCGTATTCGACCACTTCGCCGTTGTGCGCCACGGCGTCGAATTCGATCTCCTTGGCGTTCTGCAAAAACTGCGACACGACCACCGGATACTCTTTCGACACTTTGGCCGCCAGTTTCAGGAACGTCTCCAGTTCCTCGGCGTTGTAGCAGACGTTCATCGCCGCGCCCGAAAGCACATACGACGGACGCACCAGCACCGGATAGCCTACCTTGCCGACGAAGTCGTACACTTCATCCATGTGCGAAAGCTCTTTCCAGGCCGGCTGGTCGATGCCCAACTGGTCGAGCATACTCGAGAACTTGTGGCGGTTTTCAGCGCGGTCGATCGACAGCGGAGACGTGCCGAGCACCGGAATATCCTGGCGGTGCAGCCGGATCGCGAGGTTGTTCGGGATCTGTCCGCCCACCGAAACGATCACGCCTTTAGGCATCTCCAGGTCGAGTACGTCCAGCACCCGTTCGAACGACAGTTCGTCGAAATAGAGCCGGTCGCACATATCGTAGTCGGTCGAAACGGTCTCGGGGTTATAGTTGATCATGATCGACTTGTAACCCAGCTTGCGGGCCGTCTGCACGGCATTCACCGAGCACCAGTCGAACTCGACCGAACTGCCGATCCGGTAAGCGCCCGAACCGAGCACGACGACCGATTTTTCATTCTTGAAATAAGGAACCTGGTGCTCCGTCCCGTCGTAAGTCACATAGAGGTAGTTGGTCAGCTCGGGATTTTCCGAAGCGACCGTATTGATCCTTTTGACCGACGGCAGCACATTGTTCTTCTTGCGGACGGCGCGGACGCGCAGCGACTCCTTCTCGATGTTGCCGTCCGGGTCTTCGACGAAGCGGGCGATCTGGAAGTCCGAAAAACCGAGCCGCTTGGCTTCTTGCAGTACGGCCGCGGGCACGTCTTCGATCTTATCGTATTTGCTCAGCACGAGCGAATAGTCGTGGATATTTTTCAGTTTGCCGAGGAACCAGGGGTCGATCTTGGTCAGGTTGTAGATCCGGTCGATCGAATAACCTTCTTCGAACGCCTTGGCGATCGCGAAGATACGCAGGTCGGTCGGATGCGACAGTTCTTCTTCAAGGTTACCGAATTCCAGGTCGCGGTTGCCGACGAATCCGTGCATCCCCTGCCCGATCATCCGCAGTCCTTTCTGGATGATCTCCTCGAACGATTGGCCGATCGACATGATCTCGCCGACGGACTTCATGCTCGATCCGATCTGGCGCGAAACGCCGGCGAACTTGCTCAGGTCCCAACGCGGGATTTTGCAGATCAGGTAGTCGAGCGACGGGGCCACGTAAGCCGAATTCGGCGTTCCCATCTCGCCGATCTGGTCGAGCGTATAGCCCAGGGCCAGTTTGGCCGCCACGAACGCCAGCGGATAGCCCGTAGCCTTCGACGCCAGCGCCGACGAACGGCTCAGCCGGGCGTTCACCTCGATCACGCGGTAGTCGTCCGTCTCGGAGTTGAACGCGTACTGGATATTGCATTCGCCGACGATCCCGATGTGGCGGATCACCTTTTTGGAAAGTTCCTGCAACAAGGCCAGTTCCTGGTCGTCCAGCGAACAGGTCGGGGCCACCACAATGCTCTCGCCGGTGTGGATTCCCAGCGGATCGAAGTTCTCCATACTGGCCACCGTGAAGCAGTGGTCGTTCTTATCGCGGATCACTTCGAATTCGATCTCCTTCCATCCCTTCAGCGACTCCTCGACCAGTATTTGCTTCGAATAGGCGAACGAGCTTTCGCACAGCGTCCTGAACTCATCGAGGTTGCTGCATATGCCGCTGCCCAGGCCGCCCAGCGCATAGGCCGAACGTACCATCACCGGGAACCCGATCCGGTTGGCCGCCTCGATGGCCACCTCCATGCTTTCGACAGCCTGGCTGACCGGGGTCTTGACTTCGATCTGGTTCAGTTTCTTTACGAACAAGTCGCGGTCTTCGGTCGTCATGATCGCTTCTACCGACGTTCCGAGCACCTGCACGCCGTATTTCTCCAACGTGCCGCTGAGGAATAATTCCGTTCCGCAGTTCAGCGCCGTCTGTCCGCCGAATGCCAGTAAAATGCCGTCGGGACGCTCTTTTTTGATAATCTCCTCGACAAAATAAGGAGTTACGGGCAGGAAATAAACCCGATCGGCGACTCCGTCCGAAGTCTGGATCGTAGCGATGTTCGGGTTGATCAACACCGTTGAAATTCCTTCGGCTTTCAGCGCCTTCAACGCCTGCGAACCGGAGTAATCGAATTCTCCCGCCTGTCCGATTTTCAATGCTCCCGAGCCGAGCACAATGACTTTTTTGATTTCTTTGTTTACTGACATAGGTTAAAGATGTTTAAAGTCGACCTAAAAATTTCGTAAATGTACGGCGTTTTTTCGAATTATTAAGTCTGTGACGGCCACTTTTTTCGGCGGTCCGGCAACCGAAATCCGGAGGATCGCAGCCCGAGCGCCGGACATACCGGAGCCTCCGGAATCGCCCCGCCGGATTTCATTTCATCATATAACACTACATATCAACGTATTAATAAAAACGAACGACTCTAAATGCGCGCCAACGGATTCCGGCCGGAAAATAGTTCCTCCTTTTTTTTACCTTTGCGAAAAAATAAATCCGATCCGGCATATGGACAAGGTACTTATCATCGACGACGAACGGCAGTTGCGCGGCCTGCTGGCGCGCATCATCGGCCTGGAAGGATACGAAGTGATTCAGGCCGAAAACTGTGCGGCGGGACTCCGCCAACTGGAACGCACGCGCCCCGGGGTCGTGTTGTGCGACGTCAAACTGCCGGACGGCAACGGAGTCGACCTGGTCGGCCGGATCAAGGCGATCGCGCCCGATGCCGAAGTGATCCTGCTGACCGCCTACGGCAACATTCCGGACGGCGTGCAGGCGATCAAGAACGGCGCGTTCGACTACATCACCAAAGGCGACGACAATCCGAAGATCATCCCGTTGCTGAGCCGCGCGATGGAAAAAGCCAAAGCGCAACGGAAATCCGCCGCCGGACGGCAGCCGGAAACAGCTCCGTCGTTCGAGGCGGTCATCGGCTCGTCGAAAGCGATGCGAGACGCCGTTGAATTGGCCCGCAAGGTCGCGGCCACAGACACCTCGGTACTGCTCACCGGCGAAACGGGCACCGGCAAAGAGGTTTTCGCACAGGCCATCCACCGGGAAGGCGGCCGCAGCGGGAAAGCGTTCGTGGCGGTCAACTGCTCGGCATTCGCCAAAGATCTGCTCGAAAGCGAACTGTTCGGCCACCGGGCCGGAGCCTTCACCGGCGCCGCCAAAGACAAAAAAGGACTGTTCGAGGAGGCCGACGGCGGCACGATCTTCCTCGACGAAATCGGCGAGATGCCGATAGATCTGCAAGCCAAATTGTTACGAGTACTCGAAAGCGGCGAATTCCTGAAAATCGGGGAGACCAAACCGCGAAAGGTCGATATGCGCGTAATCGCCGCGACGAACCGCGACCTGCCCGAAGAGATCCGGACGGGCAATTTCCGCGAAGACCTCTACTACCGGCTGTCGGTTTTCCAGATCCGGCTGCCGTCGCTTCAGGAGCGGCCCTCCGACATCGACGAGTACGTCCGCCATTTTGCCGGTATTTTCGCCGGAAAAATGGGAAAAAGATCGACGCCGTCGATCCCGGTTATCTCGACCTGCTGAAACGGCACGCCTGGCGCGGTAACGTGCGCGAACTGCGGAACGTCGTCGAGCGCAGCATGATTATGGCCGAAGGCACGACGCTGCGCGTGGGGGATCTGCCGATCGAATTCCAACGTGAAAACGGCTCCGACGGGAACGACGCTCCGCCAACCTCGCTCGACGCGATCGAAAAACAGCACATCGCCAAAATACTCAGCTACACCGGCGGCAACAAAACCGAAACGGCCCGCCTGCTGGGAATCGGCGTTACAACGCTCTACCGCAAAATCGACGAATACGGATTGTAAATACCTGAAAATATCCTCCGCCGTTCGATCCGGAT